>JAILNV010000192.1 GCA_024691125.1 Lachnospiraceae bacterium
AATTCATCCACCTTCCCTGCCAGAAACATGATCGTCTCAAAGCTTGCCTCTGTTTCGGCAGAGCATCCGACAAATGCCGCATAATATGAAAGGCCGTAATCATCCGTAAGATACCTGAATGGGAATCTGTCACCAAAAAGCAGGGTTTTAACCGGAGCATCTGCCAAAGTATCTGTATACTGCTTATCAAGAGCTTCAAGCTTCGCTATATAATCCCCGGTATTTTTCTTATAAATATCCGCATTCTTCTCATCTATCCTCTGAAGTTCTTCAGATATATGTTCAGTCAGTGCAGCAGCATTACGAAGCGACAGCCATACATGCTCATCGTACTCCGTTTCACCCTCTTCATGCTCATGTTCGTGCCCATCATCCGCGTCCCCATCTTCATGCTCATGCTCATCTTCTTCCTGCATCCCTTCCACTATCTCTTCTTCCCTGACGGAATCCCCGAGAACATCGAGAAGGTTGATCACTACCATGTCTTTATTCACAGCTTCTTTAAGCGCATCATTAACCCACTCATCGGATTCACCGCCAACATATATGAACATATCACAGCCGGAAATCTTTAAAATGTCATTAGCCGTGGGCTGATAACTGTGAAGATCCACACCGTTATCAAGCAACATGGTAACCTCTGCACCTGCCGGGTTAGTCCCCAATATATTATTAACCCAGTCATATTCAGGGAAAATCGTTGTTACGATCTGTAATCCGTCCTGTTCAGTCTTAGTACCGGAACCACCTTCCATACCCAAGGTTCCCGATGATTCCGGATTTCCCGGAACACCGGAAGAACCTGCCGGCGCGCAGGTCCAAAGACTTCCTGCCATAAAAAGTGTGCAAATAACGAATAAAATATACTTCTTCATATTACCTCATTATCTTCTGTTTAACTTTGACATACTGGCAAGTGTAGGTATCTTCATCGGACATACATCCACACAGGACAGGGACTTTGAACAGCCGCCTCCGAAATGCTCCCCGTAAACCTTTCGGATCTCGGAAATCTTGTTTCTGTTTCTGGATGAAACAAGGTAGCAGTCATTGGCAAACACCGCGCCGTAAAAGGTCTGTCCGTTTACATAGTTAGGGCATACCTCAAGACACAGTCCGCACTTTAAGCATTTTGCGGCCAAATACTGATGTTCGTGATCTTTATCCTCACTCTGTTGCCACTCTCTTATAAAAATATTGGTTTTTTTCAGATTCTCATGTATTGACGAACGGTCTGTAATAAGATCATGGATCACGGGGAATTTACGCAGAGGGCGTATCGTGATCTCGTTACCTTTTAAATCCCGTACAAAAGTCTCGCATGCCAGTGCCGGTATACCGTTTATTACCATGGCACAGGAGCCGCATACTCCCTGAAGGCATGAACACTCCCAACCGATCCTCGTGGTGTTTACACCTTCATCATTTACGATATCATCATTATAATTCAGATGATCCAGAAGTCCCGCAACCGAAATATCCGGCGGGCCATCATAGTTAAAGCCCTCCCAGTAAGGTTCGGACACGGGAGTCACCTGACGCAGGATCTTAACCTTCATATACACCTCTCTGTATTTATCGATGTTCCCACATTTCCTTCAGGCCTTGTTCGATATACCCCGTCATCATACGAAATAATCGTTGAAGAAGCATACTCCTCTTTCATTTCCGGATAATCACTTCTATAATGCGCTCCACGGCTTTCTCTCCGATTCTTTGCACAGGTAAGTACCGCTCTGGCCAATGTCAGAATTCCCGTCAGACTGTAATTAAAGTACGTCATCACACTGTTGTCATACTGTATCCTGTCAGCATTTTCAAGGTAATAATCCACATCCGTTATGCCGTTGTCAAGGCTTTCTTCATTCCTTACGATTCCAAGATCCTTCTGCATGGTTTCAGCCAGAAGGTCTCTGATATACGCAACCGGGAATCTGCTTTCCGTCTTTCCCTTCTCTTCCAGTACCTGTGTCTGTCGAGCAGCATATCCCGAAAAATCAGGATGCTTATCATCACCTGCCCTTCCCGCTATCTCCTCTGCAGCCTTCATACCTCCGTAGATGGCAGCAAGCAGTGAATTGCCGCCGAGCCTGTTGGCTCCATGGTACTTGGATGCGCATTCACCCACAGCAAATAGATTGCGTATATTGGTTTCATGATCAAGACTTACCGCAAAACCGCCCATAAAGAAATGTACCGATGGAGTTACCGGTATCGGCTCTTTTGATATATCAATACCGCGATACTTCCTGCACAGCTCCATAACCTCGGGAATACGTCTGCGGATAAGCCTCTCTCCCAGAAAAGAAACATCCAGCCAGATATCCTTGTTCACCAGAAACATCTCACGTGATACCACATCCCTGGTCATAAGATTCCCTTTTTCTCCGTATTTATCTTCCATAAAGTAAACTCTTTTACCGTTTTCCATGTAAAAGAGCCTGCCGCCCTCACCTCTTGCCGCTTCGGATATCAGCATATTCTTTTGTCCGGTCACAAGTGTAGTCGGGTGATACTGAATGAACTCAAGATTCTTAAGCTCCACTCCCTGTCTGAACAGCTGCCCCTGTGCATACCCGTCGCACTGTGTCGAACCTGTTGTTTTACCAAACAGCGTATTCTGCCCGCCGGTTGCCATAACTACGGCATCAGCATATATCGTCTCAAGCTTTCTTGTCGTTTCATCATATATCAATGCTCCATAACAGACACCATCAAGTATCAGACCTGAATGGAAACAGCTCCACAGTCTTCTTGTGATCTTCCCCGCAGCTTCGAAATGCCTGACTTCCATAATAAGAGAGGAAACAATCTGTTTTCCGGTAGATGCTCCGCAATAATAGGTTCGTTTATGTGACTGTCCGCCGAAAGCCCTCTTTGCGGTTTTCCCGTTCTCATCAACAGAAAACACCGTTCCAATCCTTTCAAGAAATCTAAGGATTTCACCGCTTCTTTCGCACAGACCCTTTACTTCCTCTTCACTCGAGAGATACCCACCACCTCTTAATGTATCTTCAACATGGCAAAGCACGGTATCTCCTTCCCCGTTATCCTCAAGCACTGCGTTTATACCTCCCGCAGCCATTACGGACTGGGCACGCTCGGAAGGAAAAGGAGAAACAAGTGTCACGTTAAGTCCCAGCTCTGCGCATCGTACCGCACATGACATGCCCGAAATACCGCTTCCTATCACCAAAACATCTTTCATGCTCTCTCCTTGTCAACTGCCATTCTCATCTACTGCAGGCAGTTTCTGACCTGCAATATCTGACTTACAGACAACTGCCTAATTGGCTACTTACCCGCCGACATAAAAATGCCGATCTGTCCCTCTATCACGGCATATAAAGTTACAACAAAAATGATCGCTCCAAGAATATAAGCCGTGCGGTCTATTCTTTTCTTTATCTCCATGGAATCAAGCCATCCCAAGGTTATTAAGGCTTTCGAAAATGATACTGATATATGGGCGATCACTGCGGCAAAAAAAACAACCTCAGCAAATACCAGCAGCCACCAAAGCCACCATTTCCCCTGCCCTGCCGCATATCCCATAAAATCAAACATGCGGATATGCACTATAAGCAGGAGCAGCATAAGAGCAGCAGAAATGCGCTGGATGATCGTAGAGAGATTCTGCCGGGGATAATACCTGATCCCGGTTCCGTCTCCTCCGGTTGCGACTATAAATATCCCAAGCACCGCATGGAGACATACGCATATAAGAAACGGATAAGCGGTAAGCTGTTTTAATACCGGATTATAATAGAAAGTCATATACGCATATACATTGTATATGACATGTATAAGCATTCCCACGATCGTAAGTAATGAAAGTACGGCATTGATTTTTTTTAACTGCATTTATATCCTTTCCATACCAAATACGGTTTTATCAGCAATATAAGTATACTATAATTTTTTGTTACACGGCTTAAGTCTGACTGTATTATCACCCGGCGTAATGTTGCATTGTTGCAGGAATTCCTCAAAGCCCGCAAGATTTTCAGACTGCCTTACAAGCCATGGTATATGCGCATCACACCCGATCACAACAGGCGCACCCATATCGGATGCCATTTTGAAAAAGTCGGCTCTTGGGTAGTTCCTCTCATCATAGAATCCGTACATATTTACCTCAAGAGGCAAATCCAGTTCCACAGATGCCTCTGCAATTCTGCTCATATGCTTAAGAAATATCCTGCTGTCTCCTGTGTAATTGATAAGATCAGGATGAGCCAGATATGAAAATACTCCCGTTCTCATTCCCTCTATCGTATAGTCAACATATGCCTTCAGCCTCTCTTCGTCATCTGTTCCGCTTCCTGCGTAGAAACCCTCTATCTCATCGGGAACGTGATGTTGTCCCTGTATTATGTAATCAACAGGATATTTATGAAGTATATCCATTAATCTGTCAAAGTACTTAACCGTATACTCAACCTCAAATCCGATTAGTAACCACATTATTATTTATCTTTGAATACATAGAGTCGCCATTCGACTCCCTTTATATACGGGAAAACAGGATCCACCGGATCCTGTTTTTTCGTACGGAGCAGACGCTTTACTATACGAACTCCGTTCATTTGCGTCTGCGTAGGTCATAAGGAATCCTCCCGCAAGAGGGTCCCTCCTTATGACATTAAATGGACCTGAGGGGAGTCGAACCCCTGTCCGAAAGCCCTTTCATTAAGACTTCTCCCATCACAGTCACTCTTTTTTTGATTCCCCCTTCGGTACGCCGGGTGACAGGCTTACCGCGTCGGTAGCTTCATAGTTGCTTCTTAAGCCTCAAAGCTTTGACTTAAGAGTTCCCCGCAGGTTTGATGCCCTTACCCGGCGCAGCGGGAGACCCCGGAAGGACAAGCTGCTCTTAGGCAGCTAATGCTAAATTAGGCTTAGCGTTTATATTTAGTTCCCCGGTTTAACGTGGAATGGGACCACGGATGGCTATCCTAACTGCTAGACCCCCGTCGAAACCAGTACAAGCCCTTGCAGTTTCATGTGGCTTCACATGCCGCATTCACTAAATTATTATGCAACGAATATTTCCGTTGTTGCTACTATAGTATATATTAATTTACATCTTTGGTCAATGAATCGCCGGTATAAATTACGCTTCTGATCACAGTTAAATCTGTGCCATAAACAACACAGGCCTTCCTGACCGCTCACAGATTCCTTACCTTGAAATCCCTCTCAGCCTCACGCCTTGCATCCTTCTTTGCTATATCCTGTCGCTTGTCATAGAGCTTCTTACCTTTTGCAAGTCCTATCTCCACCTTCACAAGACTCCCCTTAAGATATACCTGAAGCGGTACTATCGTATAACCCTGCTCTGTCAGCTTGCCGGATAGCTTACGGATCTCCTGTCTATGGAGCAGCAGCTTTCTTGTTCGGAGCGGATCCCTGTTAAAGATATTTCCTTTTTCATAAGGACTTATATGCATTCCCACTATGAATACCTCGCCCTTGTCAATCCGTATATAAGATTCTTTAACAGAACACTTCCCCATACGTAACGACTTTATCTCTGTTCCGTACAGCTCTATCCCAGCCTCATACTTATCCTCTATGAAGTAATCGTGATATGCCTTTTTATTGTTCGCTATCAGCTTAAATGATGACTTCTCCTTAGCCATTATCTTTTCCTCTCATTCAAGAACGAAATCCACCGCCCGAAGATCCATATCCACAGCGTTCACCCTTACGTTTACCGTCTGGCCAAGCACGTATCTTTTATGTGTTCTTTCACCGGTCAGCTCATAACTGTCCTCATTGTAATAGAAGTAATCTCCTTCTATCTTCGAGATATGAACCAATCCCTCCACGGTATTGGGCAGCTCCACGTATATTCCCCAATTGGTAACCCCGGAAATAACTCCCGTGAAGACATCTCCTATATGCTTCTGCATATACTGAGCCTTCTTAAGCTTATCGGTCTCCCGTTCCGCTTCATCCGCAAGACGTTCCCTGCTGCTCGACAGGGCAGCCACATCATCAAGTATACCATCATAATGCACTATCCTCTCATGCTTAAGCTTACCATGCAGGCTCTCCTTGATAATACGATGTATCTGCAGATCCGGATACCTTCTTATCGGAGAAGTAAAATGACAGTAATACCTGCAGGCCAGTCCGAAATGCCCGGCGCATGTCGTTGAATACTTAGCCCGCTGCATGGCCCGAAGCGTCAGCCTGCTTATTAACGCTTCCTGAGGAGAACCCTCAATTCTCTCAAGCAGCCCCTGCAGCTCGCGCGGATGAACCTCATCATTCCTGACCTTAATGCCGAAGCCGAAATTCCGGATGAACATCTCCAGCTTCCTGATCTTCTCAGGATCCGGCTCCTCATGAATCCTGTAAACAAACGGTATCTCCATCCTGTTATAATGCTCAGCCACGGTCTCATTTGCGGCAAGCATGAAATCCTCGATGAGTCTTGTAGCAATGTTTCTCTCATATGGTTTTATGTCAACCACTTCACCATTCTCATCAAGTATTATTTTTGTTTCCGGCAGATCAAAATCGATCGATCCCCTTCTCTTCCTCCCCGCACGTAATATATCGGACAGTTCCTTCATAAGCATGAACATCGGGACAAGCTCTTCATATTCCTTAATAAGGGCTTCATCCCTGTCCTCTATTATAGCGTTCACCGCAGTATATGTCATTCTTTTATTGGTCTTTATAACGCTTTCGGCAATCTCATGTTCTATAAGCCGCCCTTTCGGATCAAAGGTCATTATACAGCTAAGGGTCAGTCTGTCTACGCTCTCATTGAGCGAACATATTCCGTTACTCAGCCGGTGCGGAAGCATGGGGATCACTCTGTCTGCAAGATATACGCTGGTTCCTCTTCGAAGCGCTTCCTTATCAAGCGCAGATCCCTCGCGTACATATTCCGTGACATCTGCTATATGGACACCCAGGACATAATTATCTCCATCCTTATGAAGGCTTACCGCATCATCAAGATCCTTGGCTTCCTCCGAATCGATGGTAACCATCGGCTCATCCCTGAGGTCAAGACGTCCCTTAATGCTGTCGGTATCCACTGTTTCTGGAACCTTCTGCGCCTGTTTCATAACCTTCTCCGGAAATTCGGTCGGAAGATCATATCCTTTGATTATTGAAAGTATATCCACTCCGGGATCGTTAGCATGGCCGAGTATTTCGGTTATCCTGCCCTCAGGACTCTTATACTTGGAGCCGTAGTCCGTGATCTTAACTACCACCTTGTGACCGTCCATGGCACCCATGGTTCTTTCGCCCGGTATAAATATATCCCTTCCGAACCTTGTATTATCCGGCACGACAAACCCGTAATGCATACCGGTTCTTTCATATGTTCCGACCACAATATCCGTTGAACGTTCAAGCACAGCAGTTATCACTGCTTCGGGTCTTTTACCGCGTCCCTTGATCGAAGGTTCTATCTCCACGACATCAAGATGCATAGCGCCGTGTACATCATCCTCATGAATGAAGAACTCATCCTCGTATCCCTCAACCTCTACGAAGCCG
Organism: Lachnospiraceae bacterium; assembly: GCA_024691125.1. GTDB lineage: Bacteria > Bacillota > Clostridia > Lachnospirales > Lachnospiraceae > UBA2868. Next base: position 7,531 of record JAILNV010000192.1, read on the forward strand.
AAGCCATGCTGGGTTGATCTGAAAACTCCCTTAAGCCGGCCCGTACCCGGCAGAGAATACTTACCCCGTTTTGAAACAGTTACCTTGCCCTCATCTGTCAGCTGTTTGAGTATCTTGTGCAGTTCATCCCTGTCCTTTGAACCGACCTGAAGCAGCACAGCCAGCTCCTTCTCCTTCATCGGGACATACATCTCGTCCTTCATAAGCCGGAGCAGCATCTGCATTCTCAGTTCGTACTTTGCAGAGCCCTTCTTCCCTTTGCCGTGTTCCTTTATATGTTTCTTCTTTTCCGGTTTTCTGTTCCCGTTTCTGTTCAGATCCTTAATTAATGGTTCCTTAACGGGTGATTTCTTTTTATTCTTATCTTTCATTATACTTATTGCTCTTTCTTTCTACTCCTGCCGGTCTTCTTATGGATTTCTATATGAATGAAAAAAACGTCCCCGGAAACATCGGAGACGCTTAAATTCACGCTATGCATTACACTGATCTTATGACCATCTGACTGCCCTACCTTAAAATCTCTTAAGATTAAGCAGTACTGTAATCACCATAAAGGCAACTGCCAGAATTCTTGTGAACTTAACCAGCTTGCCTTCCATTGAACGTCCCTTGTTCTTTCCCCAATATGTTTCAGCAGCTCCGCTTATTGCACCAAGGCCTGCCGACTTACCTTCCTGAGCCAAAACAATAACCGATAAAGCTATACATACCAAAACAAATATTATTGTCAATACAGTTCTTAACATTTCTGTTCCTCCAAACCACTATCTAACCGGAATCCTATCATTTCATATGATACAGATTTATGAACAACGACATAACCATGCCGCGCTCTTGCTATGATAACATAACATATAACCTATTTCAAGAGTTTTTTACAGATATGACCAAACCCGTTGAATAACCAAAACAGCCGGGGTGGGAGACCCGGCTGCTTGGTGTAACTTGTATTGTTATAGGATGATAAGATTTCATCTCATATTGGTCAACTTTGCGACTATCACGAACCCAACACCCAATCGGTACTCCGCTCTCCTGAAAATTACTCTTTTCCTCCTTAGGAAGAAATCCTCCTTTTTCAGGTATGCCAAAGCTCCAACTCTCTTTGTCCGGCCCGGCAACTGGCTGTCTTCTCTCAGATCTGCCCAAGCATATTCCGCTTCCATTCTACATCTCTCCGACTTCATCCCGGGGCTGTGAACCCCATGTGATCCCTCGTCTTCGACTTACCCTTTTGGGAACTTATTCGAACTTCCTCAGAACCTGCTCTTACATGGCTCCGATCTTCGGATTAGACCCTATAGCTTTGCGTCCTTACCTTTCGATAAGTTTGCCAATATTCAATTTCATCTTATGGTCTTATTATAACACTATATTTGCGGATGTCAACACATTTTATCACATTTTTTGCTAAATATGACGTTTTGTGAAAGTTGCACAGTTTACGATACGTCACATTGGGCATTATTTGTAACATTCGCAAATAGGGGGATTAATCAGATTCAGTACAGCAGGCTCAAAATGCTTCGCATTTTTCGCTGCATTGGACTCATTTCGGACATGCCGGTTCAGATTCAGTACAGCAGGCTCAAAATGCTTCGCATTTTTCGCTGCATTGGACTCATCCAATACAGGAATATACAGCACAGCTGTCTTACAAGCAAGCTTGACGTCAGCTGTGCTGTATATTCCTGTGCTGTACTGAATCTGAAATGTCACATTTCGTTCAAAACATACGACTTGTTTTATGGTTTTTTCTATGGTATGATTACAGCGTGAGAGTTGTTATTCAATTCTTCAACCGAAAAACTTTATACCCCTATCAGCCCGGTCTCCCCAAGACCGGGCACTTTTCGTTTTATGCGCCTGTCTTTCAAAGGCATTCCGTTGAACGGCTTTTAACGACCGGTTTATGATTGGCGGACTTCCGGCCGGTATTTCTTAAAAGCTTTCACTCCACTCCCAGCACCTTGTAATCCTGGGCTTCCACAGCTTCTTTCAGTGTTTCATCCGAAACATCTTTACTCATTGTTACAACTGCGGTTCCCGCTTCATGATCTGCCACTGTAACGTCCACACCTTCAACCGCCTCAAGTGCCTTTTTAACCCTTGCTTCACAATGTGCACACATCATTCCTTCTACCTTTAATGTTTTCGTCAATGTTCTTTCCTCCTTTATTTTTATCCCTGTCAAAGCCTGTTCCAGTTCTTCTTCGGATATCGCATTCTCACTCCTGTCGCGACGTGGATCATACGGATCGGCCAGATTCAGCCTTAGGGCGTTCATACATACGAAGAAGCTTGAGAGAGCCATCGCCGCTGCACCATACATTGGCTTCATCTCTATTCCGTACAGTCCCATTGCAAGAGGAATACAGATAACATTATAAAAGAACGCCCAAAACAGGTTCTGATGTATGTTCTTTATTGTTGCCCGGCTAAGGCGTATAGATGCGACCACATCGCTTAGCCGGCTTTTCATTACCACTATATCCGCCGCATCAATAGCTATGTCCGCTCCTGCTCCTATCGCTATCCCGCTGTCAGCTACGGTAAGTGCAGGTGCATCATTGATCCCATCGCCTGCCATTGCCGTCTTCCCGAGTTCCTTAAGCCTGTGTATGATATCTGCCTTATCATCGGGCAGAACACCTGCGATAACATTATCCACACCCGCCTGTCTGCCTATTGACGCAGCTGCTTTCTCATTATCCCCCGTAAGCATGACTGTCCTTATGCCCATACCGGCGAGTTCACGTATCGCCTGAGCAGAATCATCCCGGATCGGATCCGTAACAGCGATGATACCTGCCATTTCTCCTCCTATTGCAAAAAGAAGAGGTGTCTTACCTTCTTGTGCAAGTGAATCAGCCTTATTTAATACATCCTCATCAACAATTACTCTTGAGCTAATGAATCTGACGCTTCCACCGATCAGTTCCTTCCCGTCCATCATGGCACACAGACCGTTTCCGGGCAGTTCCTTAAAATCCCTGATCTCAGCAAGCTCATACCCTTCTGCCGCATCGTTCACGGCCTTTGCAAGAGGATGCCCGCTGTTCTTTTCAATCGCCCCCGCAAGCTTTATCAGCTCGTTCTTATCCCTGCCGAACGGAATTATATCGGTTACTGTCGGACGTCCTTCCGTAACGGTTCCGGTTTTGTCAAGGGCTATCATTCTTATCCTGCCCGCTGTTTCCAGTGCAGCTGCAGTCTTATACAGCACTCCGCATCCGGCTCCCACTCCGTTCCCGACCATGATGGCAACCGGAGTAGCGAGTCCGAGTGCACACGGACAGCTTATAACCAGCACCGAAATCCCTCTTGCAATCGCAAATGAGAACGGGCGTCCCGCAATAAGCCATCCTATCAGTGTGAGAACAGACAGTCCTATAACTGTCGGAACAAAGATACCGGATACCTTGTCTGCTATACGTGCAAGCGGTGCCTTTGTTGCGGCCGCATCGGAAACCGTCTTTATGATCTGGGCAAGTGTTGTATCCTCCCCGACGCGTGTTGCCCGGCACTCAATATACCCCTGACTGTTAATCGTGGCTGCACAGACCCTGTCTCCCTCGCCTTTGTCTGCCGGTATACTTTCTCCTGTAAGCGCGGATTCGTCTACAGCCGTCATTCCCTTAACTATTATACCGTCTACCGGAATCTGCTCACCCGGACGGACCACAAATATATCGCCTATGTTTACATCTTCTATACCTGTTTCCGTTTCAACACCGTCTTTTAGCAATACGGCAGTCTTTGGAGCAAGACGCATCAGTCCCTTAAGCGCATCGGTCGTGTGCCCTTTGGACATCGCCTCCAGCATCTTTCCTACCGTAATAAGCGTTGGTATCATCGCTGCAGACTCAAAGTACAGGTTCATGCCGTATTTCATCACTGTATCATGCATGCCCTCCCCCTGAGCAAGTGTCATCAGGAACAGCTCTGCCAGTGAATACAAAAAAGAAGCTCCCGAGCCGAGTGCTACCAGAGTATCCATATTCGGCGCTCTGTGTATCAGTGATGAAAAGCCCGACGTAAAGAACTTCCCGTTAATTATCATTACAGTTAAAGCCAGTATAAGCTCGAAAAGGCCAAGGAAAACATGGTTATCAAAGGCGGCCGGTGCGGGCATGCCCCACATCAGGTGTCCCATTGAAAAATACATAAGTACAATAAGCACCGGAACCGAGAAGATAAGCCTTCTCTTAAGCTTTGGTGTTTCATGATCCTTAAGTGCCTCAGCATCTGCCCACGAAGGAGCCCGACCCGTTACATCCTCTGATGATGATCTTCCCTTAAGCTTTGCCCCATATCCCGCTGCTTCCACTGCACGTATAACCTCGGAAGCTGATGCTGTACCCTCCACTCCCATGGAGTTTGTCAGAAGACTCACAGAGCACGATGTAACGCCCTGTACAGATGACACAGCCTTTTCCACCCGGGCGGAGCATGCCGAACAGCTCATACCGGTCACACTGAATTGTTCCATTTTACATCCCCATTCTGACCGATTCCACTATCTTTCTATCCTGTTCTATCCACTTGGCGATCAGCTTCTTCTCCTCATCCCACATTTTCTCAGTCGCTTCTGCCGCCTTCGAAAGTATCAGCTCATAATACTCAGGATCCTCATTCTTTACTCTTCTTGGATCGATCTTCATATTCTTACAATACTGATCTATATAATTCTTCCTGAAATCTTTTCTCAACATGGATTCATACTGCTCTGCTCCGAGCGTCATAAATCGCAGCTTTCTCTGTATCTCTGTCATTCCCATCCTTTTGCTCCTCTTCTGTACCTGATCCACTTGCAATCGATCAGTTCTCCAGTAAATATTATCACAATATTACTTTTTCATCAAGGAGATATATCACCTTATATGTGACAGTTCGATGGTATTGTATCAGAAAGTATGAACCTTATCTATTCTCATGTGATGTTAATCATATTCCTTCCACCATGCTTCATTAAAATCACTTATGCTGTTATAATTGACCGTCTGGCCTATACGTGGAGTAGCGATGTTTACATCCTTTTCCTCCGCCGCAGCCGATACTCTCATTATAGGATCGTCCCATGCATGATTACAGATACAAAATGTTCCCCAATGCACAGGGATCATCCATGCAGCGCCTGCATCAACAGCCGCCTGTGCCGTCTCCTCCGGAAACATATGTACAGAGGACCAGGAGGGATCGTACTGGCCGCATTCCGAAATCATCAGATCCGGAGAACCCAGCTTTTCCTTAACACTTTTAAAAGCATCACAATAACCGCCGTCTCCTGTGTAATACACTCTGCGGAATCCGTTGTCAATATAATAACCGCCCCAAAATGTACTGTTTCTTTTAAGCGGATTACGTCCGGTAAAATGCTGCGACGGCGTAAGAGTATATACCGTACCTTCGATCTCGACACTTTCCCACCAGTTCAGTGAACAAATCTTATCCGCATCGACAGACCAGCCGCGGAGTATTGCATCAACCCCCAACGGAACCACAAATTTTCCAACCTTGTCCTTTATTTTCCTGATCGTATTAAAATCCATATGGTCATAGTGATCATGCGACAAAAGAAGCACATCAATCTGCGGCATCTGTTCTGCTGTCATCGGAATCTGCGAGAACCGTTCCGGTCCGGCAAACGATACAGGTGAGCTTCTCTGGCTGAGTACAGGATCGACAAGTATATTCTTATTTCCCATCTGCAAGAGAAAGGATGAATGTCCCAGCCATGTAAAAGACAGATCCTTATCTTCCGCATTGGAAATGAGTTCCGGAGCCTCAGCTTTTATCATCCTCGAGGGTCGTCTTCGCGGGCTCGGCGGATAACCCTCTCCCGACATAAGGACTGAATCTTCCTCATTATGAAACATTCCTTCGTAAAACAGAGACGTCTTATTCCGGAATGATTCACGTTCTGCTTCATCCGGAAGCTTACCTATGGTAGGATAGAGCTTCAGAAACAGTAAAGCCACTATCACTATAAGCAGCAACGCTATAAAAAATATTGCAATGCTCAATCCAATTATCCTAAGTACCTTCATTGTTCTCCCTGTTGTTCTGTCATTCCACAATCGTTATGATGTCATTAAGCACATAATGAAACAACGGATATGATGTTTTTTCATTTTCTATATAACCGTTACGCAGATCGATGGTATCGGAGGGATCATTCGGATCAACGCCTGTATAATCACCTCTGAACACGAAATCACCGTTTCCGCGTCTGAACTGTTCAATGGCGCTGTTCATTGCCTCCTGCGTTCCCGGTGCTGCCACCTGGAGGTTCAGATCTATCATCTCGACCCACCCCTTTTCAAATCCGGCAGATACGTCTGTTCCATGGATGTGTCCGGAAACGACCGACTCTATCTTCTTATTTTTCATGAGCGCATCAACAGCCGACAGCACATACGGTTCCCAACAGATCCTGGATGTGACCAGCGAAGCACCCGGAGCGACCTCCGACATACTCTGATTGAAGCCGATAAAGCATACTTCCCGTTCCTCAATCGACTCTTCACAGGCTATAGCAGGACCTATCGTATCGGTATGCTGTGATATTATAACACATCCATCGTCAAGCAGCTTATGCGCAGCATTCTTTTCCTGTGCATAGCTGCTCCATGTTCCCGTGTAGCACACCTGCATTACAGCCTGAGGTACCACTGAACGGACTCCCAGCAGAAAAGCTGTATAACCGGAAATTACCTCAGAGGTCGGAAATGCTGCAACAAAACCAACAACAGCCTGATCCTCTGAAATTATCCCGTTAGAGATCATCTGCTTTATCTTAAGTCCCGCAGCTATCCCGCTAACGTAACGTCCCTGATATGCTTCACCCTTAAAGGTGTGGTAATTGGATGGAACAGTCTGACCGTACATATCCATGTACGATGTCTGACAGAACTGTATATCCGGATATTCCGGCGCCAGCTGCCTGACCTTCTCACTGTAGCCGTTGAAGAAGATAATGTCACAGCCTTCATCCGCGAGTTCTCTAAGCGGCTCCTCCATTTCTTCATCCAATACGTTGCTGCAGGTGAATATCTCCACTTTTTCTCCGTATTTCTTAGCCACCGCATCTCTGGCAAGAGAAAAATTATATGTATAGGGCGTGCTTTCATCATTATCATATATGAAGCCGACCTTCAGGCTGTCTCTTCCTCCGGCAAGATTCAATACCCTGAAACACCCGATGAAAGCGGCCAGTATTACAAGACAGGTCAAAGCTGTTGTGATATATACCCGCTTCATATCATCTCTCCTCCCTCATCCTTCTCTTCGCTCTCCATCTCCTCAGCCTGGATCTTCTTATCTTCAAGTACACGGCGCGAAAGCTCTTCCTGTGCTTTGGGATCTGCCTGCTGTATCTCTGCCCGTTTCTGAGCATAGATCGCATCAAGATCTATAACACCCTTATCGATCAGACGAAGAAAGGCATCCAGTACAACGGGATCAAACTGAGTACCCCTGCCTCGTTTCATTTCATTCATGACATAATCCGTATCCATATGATTACGGTAAACACGATTGGATGTCATGGCATCGAAGGTATCTGCCACACTTATTATCCTTGCAAAGAGAGGAATTTCTTCACCCTTAAGTCCTTCCGGATATCCCTTTCCGTCATATCGTTCATGATGATACAGCGTTCCGTCCACAACATGCTCTACCAGCGTGAAATCCTTAAGTATATCCGCTCCGCTGTTAACATGCGATCTCATTTTCGCATACTCTTCATCTGTAAGTCTGCCCACCTTGTTAAGAACGCTGTCCGGAATACCTATTTTACCGATATCATGCATCTGAGCGGCATTTCTGAGGTTCGCAAGCTCTTTCCTCTTATTCCACCACTTAAAGCAGTTAAGCTCCTGCGCGATCAGCACGGCATACTCTGCCACGCGCATTGAATGCTGGTGAGTCCGCACATCCTTGGCATCGACTGCATTTGCGATCGCCATGACCGTCTCGTTGGCCATATTCAGCTTGATCTGCTGCTGGTTCAGCTGCCTCTGTACTATCAGCCAAGTAAACCAGATAAGGAATGTCGAAAGGAGGAGAAGCATATAGATAAAGAAGCCCGGTCTCTCATAGAACTCTCCTTCCTTAATCAGTTCGAATTTACGCTCTTCAAGAACACGTTCACCTGCACTGTCAAATATGGCAAGATGAAAAACATAATCGCCCACGGGTAGGTTTACATAAAATATATTATTTAGACTGTTCTGAGGTACTATGGTCCACTGCGAATCATATCCTTCAAGATAATAACCCACATTTGGTTCCTGAATGGTATAGTTAAGGATCTCGGGACTTAACTCTATACGGCTGATGCCCTGCCCTACCGTAATGGCTTCCTTGCGGTCAAGAGGCTGCACAATTCCGTCAAGCCTTACGGAAGCAAGCTGCATACGGTATGAACGTACATCGCTGTTATATTTTTCAACATCAATAATATAAACACTTGTATCACATGGAAGGAAAAGCTCACCTCTCCCATTGTAATAATTCCAGGAATTGGCGGTCAGGGATGTTCCAAGACCTCTTCTTGCATCCAGAAGCTCCCAGGCGATCTCACCGCCGGTTACAAGCTCATCCCGTTCCACAACGTATATTCCGGCACTGGACATTACAAAAAGCGTGTCTTCATCCTTAACCCAGATATCATAATTATTGAAATAAGGGAATTTATCCAGTACCCGTACCGAACCCTCCGGTTCAAGATAACACAGACTGTTACTTGTGACTATGAACACTCCCTCTGATTTGGGATCCTTTATGGTACGAAGTATGACTCCGCTGCTAAGCCCATCCTCACGCGTGATCATCCTCTCCACCCTGCCATCCTTAAGTACTGCGATACCGTCTCCGTCAGTACCCGCAAGGATGGTTCCGTCACCCTGCTCCGTAATGGTAAGGATCATCGAATTGATCAGTCCGTCCTCGTTACGGATCGTGCGTTCTATCTCATGATTTCTTATATAACTTATACCCGTATCGCCG
>JAILNV010000035.1 GCA_024691125.1 Lachnospiraceae bacterium
CTATTTGATATAATCATCCTGTTTCTACTCCAATAATTTGGATGCACTGAATCCGCATCCATTATATAGGTCGGAGGTTACTGTTTTAGCTACACTGATATCCGGTGCTACCATTCTCATCAAGAGAATATAATCATCCTCAACCTCTATAACCTCATAAACCACATATTTCGCATCCTGAGCCCACCCGGATATTACAGCGAGCCCATATCCCTTATCCACCCTGGGTGCCCTTATGTTCGGGTCAGCCCCCGGGATAACCAGCATATTCTGAAGTTCTCCCAGATACACAGCGTTTAAAATATCCTCTTTGGAATAGGCAGGACTGCGCCTGTACATCTTATATTCCAATGATGAGCCCCCTCCGCCGGTAAAAATTACTCTTTCGATCAAGGTTCCGTATGGTTCTTCTATCTGTATGCCATAATCATGAGACACACTCTTATACAGATTCTCAGGATAAATAAAGTTGAAGTTCTCGGAGCCCAACTCGGAACGATACATACGGTAGGACACTTTTGAATAATCCTCAAGGCTCGTACTTTCAATCGTTATCTCAGAGGAATCTGTTTCGAGACCTTGTGATTCAATCCCGGTGTAATCCTTTAACAGCGCCTCATACTCCTCCATCGTGATTTCTTTATTCCTGTATGTGAATACGGAATTCTTATCATACCAGTCTTTCGGATTATCCCAATACTCTGCACTGAGAGTAAATTCATCAACTATATCAGGGCCTTTATACTGGACAAAATTGTATGACTGCCGTCCCTGGTGTGTCGTATCGCTGTAGCATGCTAGTGTTGTTCCTTCATGGTTATAGAAGGTAAGATACTGCGCTGTTCCGTCTCCTGAACATAGATACCTGATATCTCCGTCAACTGCATCCAGAACCATAACAGGATAGAAATACATCTCTGAATGTATCAGCATTTCATCTTCACCATCATTATCTACATCCCTGTATTCATATCCTTCGGTATCATATTCCTTCTGGATATCCGAAAAGAGCATCTCCTCGTCAAATACGGAAGCCGGTATCTCATTATCAAGAAATTGCCTGAAGGTTTCTTTTGCATCTAATGTTTCTTCAACAGGATCCTCTTTTTCTTCAGGAGGCTCTGCTGCTGCATCAGGTTCTGCATCAGGTCCTTCATTATCTTCTTCTATTTCGATGGTTTCCTCTGTCCTATTTTCGGAAATCTCTGCAGGTTCCTGTTTACTAACTTCGGCATCTATTTTCTTATCGTTATTACCCTTTAAAGCAAAGAACATATATGCTCCAACGCCGACGATCAAAAGTGACAGTATGATTATGACACTAATAAGCAATCCGTTTATCGAAGATTTGGGGCCTTTCTTGATGTCCTTTTTGAGAGACCCTTCTGATACAATACCCGGTTCTTTTTCTATATTACTATTGATCTGAGTCTGTATTTCTTCCGGATCTTCAAAAAACGAAGCCTGTGTCTCCTCAAAATCCTTAGCAATAGGAGGCCTTGTCTCCTCTGCATCCTTAGCAACTGAAACCTGTTCTTCTTCTACACCTTTAACATCCTGATCCGGTGCAGCTTCCTTCTTAACAGTTGAAGCTTCCTGTTTCTCATTATTGTCCCTCATAGGATGCAGACTCTTTCCGCAGTACTTGCAATATTTCTGATCCTCACTATTCTCTTTTCCGCAAAAATAGCAATACATCATCTTCTCAATCCCCATATACTTCAATTTCGCTTATTGCTGTGTCAGTGTATTTGCTTCCCGGCTGCACTCCCGTAAGTGTGATGGATATAGTATCTGTCTCACAGGGAATTTCGGGTACTATTTCCGTTTCGCCCATCTCTGCTTCTGCGAATTCAATTTCCACCTCCGGAGGGTTCATGGCCTTAAGATCAACCGCCTGCTGATAACCGCTTCCGTAATCTATAACTGCACTGGTTACCCTTCCGTTTATCGCATACCTTCTCTTTGTCTTAAGAAAACCGTTATATATTTTTATTCTCGATATTTTATGAACTCCGTCAAGATGCAAAGCCAGGATCTGCCCCTCTCCGTTGCCTGCTACGCCCTCAACCCATGCGGTCTTATAATTCCCATCACATACATTGCCTGCAACATAGGTAGCATGATCTTTGGATGCTGCGTTAAGAACAGATGAAGCCTCAGCGAAGGAAATCTTCAGCTTCTCCTGGGTGAGCTCCGCTTTGTCAGCGGATTGATAAAATCCATCATCAGCCTGCTTATCTGCGCTATATGAGCCTTCCTTTTCATAGGCAGCGGTTTGTTTATTGTCTGTATTATCTTCAGCCGTCTGATCAGCCTTATCGCTTTTCATCGCATCCCTGTCATCTTTCGGTTCTGTAACTTCAGCTGCCTCAGTCTCATCATTGCCGGAAGTGTCTGCAGCCATATCCTTCGTTTCTTCATAAGGTTCTTCTGTAAGAAGAGCTTCCTCATCAGCATTATCGGTATAATCTTCGTTTACATCAGTTCGCTCTTCAGCTTCCATTTGTTTATTCCTAGCGCCAAACATTTCCAAAGGATTGGCGGCTCCACTGCGAATGTATACAAACAGACATAATCCAAGCGCCGCAAGTATCAGAGCCAGCAATACTATAACCGCAGCAAGCAGCTTGTTTGAAACCGATCTGCTATCTATGGTTTCGCTTCCTGATGGTTCTGTTTTCATATCCGGAGCAATATACTTACTTGGTGCTGTATTATCTCCAGACTCAGCAAGTTGCTGCGGCTGCTCTGTAATCTCTTCCTTTTTCGGTTCCACAGGTCTGTTTTCATCCTGTTTTGTCGGGCGAAGACTATTACCGCAGTATTTGCAGAACTTCTGTGCATCATCATTCTCTTTTCCGCAGAAATAACAGAACATAAACTATCCTCCTACGAATGCACTGACACATCATTAGTCTGTTCCGAAGCGATCCGCTCAGTATTTATAGAGCGAAACCTTTTACGGCGGATGACATACGCTTGCTTCATTGCCAAGCGCGAAGAAGATCATGAGAGCAACATAATACTTTCCTGTATGCCCTGCTATGTCTGCAGCTTTCCTGCTTGCATCAGCAAGGCATGAATAGACTGTCCTTATCGGAATTCCCGTCTCACTTGCAATATCTTCTATCGACAACTGATTGTAATAATAACTTACAAACACTGCCCGTTCCTGATATGACATCATATCAACCAAGCGAGCAATACGGGATTCCGTATTATCATCGTCATTGACATAAGGCCATTGTTCAGACAGATCGTGACCTATATCATTCATAGCTCCTGTCCTCCTATCTTTCCTGATTAGCTTATACTCATCTTTATCGCTTACATATAGATAGGGATAGAAACAGTCATAAAAGTTTCACTTTTTTATTATTTTTCTCAGATTATTCAGCCAACTTTGATCCGCACTTTTCGCAAAACCTTCCACCTATCTTATTAGAGGCTCCGCACTGCATACAAAAAATCTTTGCCTCTGTATTTCCTGTGGCAGCTCCTCCAAGAATATTCTTCTCATTTACCTCAAGCTGCTCTATCTGATTTCTGAATCCCTCTATTTCATCATATTTAGCTCTTATATCATCCAGCTGTGCATTCACCATGTCCATCGAAAAGTTCGTCCTGTTCACATATACGGTCTCCCC
>JAILNV010000040.1 GCA_024691125.1 Lachnospiraceae bacterium
CGCTTCCTTGCAAGCGGTAAATTCACGGTTTCATCCGCTGCAAAGGAGGAGGCTAAGAAAGCCATTTCCGAAGACGGTTTCTATGGAGTAAAGAATACTTCCGACAGAATCCTTGAAATGGCCAAGGCATTGACAGGGGGAGACCCCAATAAGATCGAGGATATGAGAAATGCCTTTAAGAAGGGCTTCGATCAGGCTACAAAGTCCTGGGGACAGGCTCTTCCGGAGATTTCTTCAAAGACATATGATGCCGTTATGGAAGGCTTCGATAATTGGGCTAAGGAATCCCAGGCTTCATAAAATTGCTAACCTCTCAACAGGCTGACACCATATTTCTCCATAAGCCGGCGAAATCCTTTAAATAAATTGTCGGCAAAATAATGACAGAGACACGAAATCCATATATGATTGCCGTGTCTCTGTTTATATTTTCTTATTTTTATACTTCCTTAATGTTTTTCATCCGTCTGTCCTTAGATAACCAATACATGGTTTTCTGTATTACATCCGGTACTAACCCACACATCCTATCAGTTCATTTATATCCGTCACATCATATCTCTTCATATAATCACTTATTCCGTCAATTACCTTAACCGTTGTATAAGGATCATGGAAGTTCATGGCACCTACGGCTACAGCACTTGCTCCTGCCATTATGAATTCAAGGGCATCCTCGGCATTCGCTATGCCGCCCATACCGATTATAGGTATCTTTACAGCCTGTGCTGTATGGTATACCATTCTGACTGCTACAGGCTTAATTGCCGGACCAGACAAACCTCCTGTCTTATTGGCCAGCGCAAATGTTCTTTTATGAATATCTATCTTCATAGCCGTTATTGTATTTATAAGTGACAATGCATCGGCGCCTGCTGCCTCGGCTGCCCTTGCCATCTCCGTTATATCGGTTACATTGGGAGAAAGCTTCATTATAACCGGTTGCTTTGCCTTCCTTTTAATCTGCTCTGTAATGTTAAACAGCGCATCTGCCTTCTGTCCGAATGCTATCGCACCCTCCTTAACATTGGGACAGGATACGTTTATCTCAAGCATATCCACAACATCCGTTTCATCCGAAAGCCGTTCAACCACATCCAGATAATCCTCTACCGTCTTACCGCATACATTGACTATCACCCTTGTATCATACTTCTTCAGAAATTCCAGATCCCTCTCTATAAAGGTATCTATTCCCGGGTTTTGAAGGCCTATGGCATTAAGCATTCCTCCGTATACCTCGCACACTCTCGGTGTAGGATTACCCGGCCACGGAACGTTTGCCACTCCCTTAGTCACAACTGCACCCAGCCTGTTTAGATCCACGAACTCACTGTATTCCATACCCGAACCGAAAGTTCCGGATCCCTCCATAACAGGATTTTTAAAGGTTACTCCGGCTATATTAACCGACATGTTTTGCTTATTCTGCACTTTATCCATCTACCTTACCTTTAATTCAGTATTTCTCTATTACCGATCCCACATTTCCGCAGGGAAATTTTATTATCTTCTAAATTCTTATGTTCCGTCAAAACCCTTTTCAGATTTACAGATCTATCAATGAAGCCTTAAATACCGGTCCATCCTTGCATACCCTCGCATTCTTGACTTTGCTGTGGTCATCTGTTTCTGTCGTCTTGCATACACATCCAAGACAGGCTCCTACTCCGCATGCCATTCTCTCTTCCACTGAAATATATGCTTCCATGCCGTTTTCCTGTGCATATGCTTTGATCCCGCGAAGCATCGGTGTCGGGCCGCATGCATATATGACCGACCCTGTCACCCCCTGCTGTCTTATCGCATCAATAACCGTTCCTTTAGTTCCGACAGAACCATCATCTGTTGCGATAACAAGTCTTCCGTATTTCTCAAGCTCCTTATTAAGGAACATATCTGCATCCCTGTAGCCTGCGACTATGGTTTTATTGCATTTAAGTGCTTTCGCAAGCTCAAGCATAGGCGGAATCCCTATTCCACCGCCGATAAGGATGGCATCAGAATCATCATTTTCTTCGGTCAGAGGGAATCCGTTTCCAAGAGGTCCCAGTATATCCACACTGTCACCCGCTTTATAAGCTGAAAACTCCCGCGTACCTTCTCCTGCAATCCTGTAGACTATACGGAGCGCATTTTGGCTGCCTGCATCATTATGATCATTTTTCATGCACCCGTCCGTTTTGTTTATATACCCTGTTTCACAAATACTTATAGGCCGCGGAAGAAGCCTTGCCTCACTCTTTGTATATACGGATATGAACTGTCCGGGCTTTGCATCCTTTGCGATATCTGTCTCTATCCACATACTGTATATATCCCCGGCAAGCATCTCCTGAGATATGACTTTTGCTGTTTCCTTTATTTTACTCATCATTTTTCTCTCTTATATTTCTTTATCCTGTCGGATTACCTTAGCTATATCGTAACTGTTCAGAACAGGCTCAAAATATTTCATATGATATTTTCATCTTTATATATGATATCTCCGCCGCAGATCGTATATTTAACCCTTCCCTTAAGCCTCCAGTCCTTAAATGGTGAATTGTCCGACTTTGATACAAAATCACTCACTATCCACTCTTCATTCGGATCAAATATCACAATATCCGCAGGAGAACCTATCTTAATCTCACCCGCTTTAAAACCATAAAGCCTTGCAGGAGCGGTGCTCATCCTGTCTATAAGCTCTGTCATTGTAAGATATCCCTTATCCACAAGGCCAGTTATTCCAAGCGCCAGTGCTGTTTCCAGTCCGATTATTCCGCTTGGTGCCTCCGTTAACGGCTTAGCCTTCTCTTCCTTACTGTGCGGAGCATGGTCGGTTGCTATTATATCTATAGTCTTATCCTTAAGACCCCTTATCAGTGCGACCCTGTCTTCCTCTGTCCGAAGCGGGGGATTCATCTTTGCAAGACTGCCATAAGTAAGCACCGCATCCTCTGTCAGTGTGAAATGATGCGGAGTAGCTTCTGCATGGATATTACTTCCTCTCTTTTTTGCCTGTCTTATAAGTTCGACTGCCTCCGCTGTGCTGATATGCTGCAGATCGAGCTTAACTCCCGTTTCAAGTGCAAGCTCAAGGTCTCTCTCAACCATTATTATTTCTGCCTGTCTGTCTGAACCGCCTATGCCAAACTTCTTAGATGCATAACCTGCATTTACTCCGTTATTCTCAATAAAATCAGGATCCTCTTCATGAAGACTGACGGGAATATCAAGCTCTGCCGCCTTTTTAAAGGCTTCTTTAAGCAGTCCTCTGTCAAGTATCGGGATTCCGTCATCCGAAAGTCCCACCGCTCCGGCTTCCTTTAATTGCGAAGCATCCGTAAGCTCTTTCCCCTTAAGCTCCTTTGTAACATTTCCTACGGAATAGATCCTTATTTTCTCATTTGATGCTTTATCAAGTACTTCTGACAGTGTATCGGGATTATCTAATGCCGGCCTGGTATTGGCCATCATAACAACAGATGTATAACCTCCCTTCGCGGCAGCCAAAGCGCCTGTATGGATATCTTCCTTATAAGTAAATCCCGGATCACGGAAATGAACATGAACATCAACAAGCCCTGGCGCCGCGATCAGTCCGCGACCGTTTATGACGATATCAGCCTGTATCTCCCTTATGGTGCTCTTTGCATGAAGATCTATAGCCGCTACTTCTCCCTTGCTTATTAATATATCGACCATTTCATCTGTATTGCTTGCCGGATTTATAAGCCGTATATTTCGTAACATTATACTTGCCATTTTTATCACCATTAAATCCTGAATATCTGTAACCAAAAGTTACATAAAGCCTTGTTTTAAATTTAACCTATTATAATTTATCATAGACTGTGAGCTTAGGCAAACGTGATTTCAGCGGATTTTTGTTGAGTTGACATGGAAGTTTTGCTATAATTCTGTCGAAACGGCATTCGTAGCAAAGCGTAACCCGTTTGTGATAGTAAGGGCATCTCCGATGACTCGCAATCGGCACAAAGTGAATGAATTAAATTCATTCACTATATATAATGGAAAGGGTATAAGAATGAACATAGAAAAAATACTGTCTGCCTGTGATCACACTCTGTTGTTACAGGCTTCAACCTGGGACGAGATCAAAGAAATCTGCGATGATGCGATAAAATACAGGACCGCTTCGATCTGCATACCACCCTGCTATGTTAAGCCCGCCAAAGACTATGTTTCCAATAAGGTCAGAATCTGCACGGTCATCGGCTTCCCTAACGGGAACATGACAACGGAAACCAAGGTATTTGAGACAAATGATGCACTTAATAAAGGCGCCGATGAAATAGATATGGTAATAAATATCGGAATGCTGAAAGCAGGTGAATATGATTACATCCTCAATGAGATCAAAGCAGTTAAGGAAGCCTGCGGTGATCACATTCTTAAGGTCATCATTGAGACCTGTCTGCTTACATATGAGGAAAAGATAAAGATGTGTGAGCTTGTAACCGCTTCCGGTGCAGATTACATCAAAACATCTACCGGCTTCTCTACAGGCGGAGCCACATTTGATGATGTCAGGCTGTTTGCAGAGCATGTCGGTAAGAATATTAAGATAAAGGCAGCCGGCGGAATATCATCTCTTGAGGATGCCCAAAAGTTCATGGAGCTTGGCGCCGACCGTCTCGGAACCAGCCGGGTGGTAAAGCTTGTGAAGCAGGCATCAAGATAAGAAGCATCTTGTCATTTAAAAGGAGTTTGCAATGTTTAAATTCATAATTTCAGCCCTTTATTTATTACTGTATCTTATACTGACTCTGCCTCTTGAGCTTATATTATTCATAATAGGAAAGTTAAATATGCCTCTTCGGGATAAGATCAGCTTCTTCTTTGTTAAGTATATCGGGCTTGGAGTTGTAACCAAAATGTCCGGTTCCAAAGTAATAGTTAACGGACTGGAGAACATACCCGATGACACTGCCTGTCTGTTTGTAGGTAATCACAACAGCTATTTTGACGTTATCATAAGCTACACATTTATGAAACGTCCGACAGGCTATATAGCCAAGAAGGAAATGGAGAAATTCCCTTCTCTTAACTGCTGGATGTACTTCATGCGCTGTCTTTTCATAGACAGGAAGGATGTAAAGCAGGGCATGAAGACGATCCTTAAGGCAGTAGATTATCTCAAGGAAGGAATAAATATCTTTGTCTTTCCCGAAGGTACAAGAAGCAAGGACGGTAAGATGCTTCCCTTCAAGGAGGGATCAATGAAAATGGCGGAAAAATCAGGCTGTCCGATAATCCCTGTGGCAATTTCCAATACAGCAACCATGTTTGAGAAGCATTTTCCAAGAATAACTGCCGAAACAGTTACTTTTACATTTTGTAAACCTGTTTACACAAATGAACTTGAGGGAGAAGATAAAAAGCATGTAGGACAGTACGTGCAGAACATTATCCGGGAAACACTCGATACTGTCAATTCCGTCCCCAATACTTAAGCCACAAACAATAAGTACAGAAGTGTCAATATATTTAGCGAGGAAACACATATGAGCATAAAAGATGACGTAAAAAAAATGAAGGCGGCAGCTCCCTATCTTGCTGCCTCAACGATTACCGAAAGGAATAATGCATTAAAGGTTATTGCCGAAGCATTAAGGTCAAATGCCAATGAGATCTTTGCCGCCAATAAGCTGGATACGGATAAGGCTGAAGCAGACGGTATATCACAGGCCGTCATGAAACGGCTTAAATTCACCGAAGGAAAGCTTAATGACTGTATCAAGGGTATAGACCAGCTTATTTCCCTTAACGATCCACTTGGAAAGATAACTCTTGCAAGAGAGCTTGATGAAGGACTGTCCCTGTACAGAACAACCTGTCCAATAGGTATTATCGGCGTTATCTTCGAAGCCAGACCCGATGCTCTTGTACAAATTTCCACTCTGTGTATAAAGAGCGGTAACTGTGCTATCCTTAAGGGCGGCAAGGAAACATCAAACACAAATAAGGCTCTTTTTGATATCATACATAAAGCAGTTACAGAATCGGGGCTTCCCGTGGATTCAATGCTCCTTGCGCAGACTCACAGTGAAATAGATGAGCTGCTTGGCTGTCACGGATACGTGGATCTTCTCATACCAAGGGGAAGCAATGCCTTTGTAAGATATATCATGGATCATACCAATATTCCGGTTATGGGTCACGCAGACGGTATATGCCATATTTATGTAGATAAAGATGCTGATACGGATAAGGCAATAAGGATAATCACAGATGCCAAGATCCAGTATACTGCCGCATGCAACGCTGTTGAAACCCTTCTTGTTAACAGAAACATCGCAAACTATTTTCTTCCAAAGCTCTCAGAAGCCTTACAGGAGAAGGGCGTAAAGCTTCTCGGTACGAAAGAAGTAAGCGATATTATCGGCGTTGAAACCATAACTGAGAGTGAATTTATCGAATATCTCGATCTTACGGCATCTGTCAAGCTCGTTGATGATGTGAACGAAGCAATAGAACATATCAACCGTTTCGGCTCACACCATACGGATTCCATAGTAACCGAAAATAAAGAAACCGCCGAAACGTTCATGCAGCTTGTCGATTCGGCGGGGGTATACCATAACTGTTCTACAAGATTCTCTGACGGCTTCCGCTACGGCTTTGGCGCAGAGGTCGGAATCAGTACGGGCAAGATACACGCCCGGGGCCCTGTAGGTCTTGAAGGTCTTGTAACCTATAAGTACAAGCTCTACGGGAACGGACATATTGTAGACGATTATGCAACCGGTAAAAAACAGTTCCATTTTAAAGATATCTGAATAGAAGTTGAGTCAGGAGCTATTCTCCTGACTCATTTTTCTAATCAAGTATTTCAGCTGCTTCCTTAAGAAGTTCTATTATCGGAAGATGCTGCGGACATACTCCTTCGCACTGACCACAGCCTACACAATCGGATGCCTTACCGCTCCTTTGCACAAGACCGGAGTAGAAGTTCTTGGATCTCCAGTCACCAGGATATCTGCGCAGGGTATTTATAGTTCTGAATACATCCGGTATACGGATCTTCATGGGACATCCGTCACAGCAGTATTTACATGCCGTACAGCCTATCTGCGGTGTTTCAAGAACCTTCTCGGTTACATCATTTATAATTGTAAGTTCACTATCGGAAAGCTTTTCAAAATCAGAAAATGTGGAAATATTATCATCCATCTGCTCTTCACTTGACATACCTGAGAGTATGGTCATTACACCCGGCAGTGAACCGACAAAACGAAGCGCCCAGGATGCAACCGACTTATCAGGCCTTGCATTCTTAAATACGGAATTAATCTCATCACCGAAATCAGCCAGCATTCCGCCCCTTACAGGCTCCATAACAATTATCGGGATTTCCCTTTCATGAAGGATTTCATACAGCTGCTGTGACCGTACAACCGGGTTGCTCCTGTCAAGATAATTAAGCTGTATCTGGACAAATTCAGTCTCGGGATGTCTGTCAAGAACCTCAATAAGAAGCTCGGGACTTCCGTGAAATGAGAATCCGAAATGCCTTATCTTTCCTTCTTCTTTAAGCTTTAATCCCCAGTTCCAGCAGTCATATTTCTCATAGTTATCATGATTGGAACCTTCCTCGACTGAATGTAACAGATAGAAATCAAAATAATCTACCCCTGTCCTCTTTAACTGTTCGTTAAATATCCTGTCCCTGTCAGCCTTACATCTCATTTCCCATGCCGGGAGCTTCGTTGCCAGCATAAAGCTATCCCTCGGATAACGCTTAACAAGCGCCTCCCTTGCTGCAACCTCAGACTTTCCGCCATGATAAATATATGCAGTATCAAAATAATTCATACCGGACTCCATATATTTATCCACCATGCAGCATACTTTATTAATATCAACGCTGCCACCGTTTTCGGGAAGCCTCATAAGCCCAAATCCAAGTTTTGGCATCCTGTCAAGCTCAATACTCATTCAACCTTCTCCTTTCATTTTCAAAAAGAGTCAGAAGATACGTCCCCTGACTCATCTGATAGAATTATACACACATGTGACTATTCGGTACTGATAATAATATTATAGACTGATAACAGCTTCTTTGTCATCAGAAAGATTCACATTAACAGATCTTCCTTCACAGCTTAAGCAGTAATCACCTTTAAATGCCTCTATATCAGCCCATCCGTTTTCATCCGTGATTACGGAGACATCTGTCCACCACTCTTCCTTCACAAGCTTCTTAAGCATTTCAAACGAAGGTTTTACGGAATTATCCTTCCTTCTGAATCCACTCGGTGCATTTAACCATGCCCCGTCCATGTAATCCCAGGTTGTTATGGCTTCCACAAGTGGATGCGAAAACAGTATACTGTACATTTCCTTTATCTCTCTTGCCTGCCTTTCCTCACCCTCAGGCGTAGAAGGCCATTCATCTACCTGCCAGTCATTAAGATCTACGATATGCGCCGGCATTATATCACCGGATATAAGAGTATTCTCGGTAAAGTGTATGGGCAGACCGAAATGCTCAAATCTCCCAAGCACTTCTTCAAGCTTCTCCCTGCCCCAATACCCCTGATGCTGATGTGACTGTATGCCTATCGCACTTATGGGAACACCTGCATTAAGGCATCCGTCTATCAATATCTCATAATTGGTCGATGTATTGAAATCATTTAATAAAAGAACAGCATCCGGATTACACTCATAAGCCTTGTCAAATACCTTTTTAATAAGTCCTACCCGGCCGTTTTCCTTACATATACGTGTTATCGCATTGTCATATTTATCAAATATCGGCATGATAACTACCTCATTGATAACATCCCACATATCGATCACACCCTTAAACCCGGTTACTTCTCTGTCGATCCTTTCAAGCTGCTTTTTCAAAATGGTTTCATTATCATACTTCATCAGCCAGTCAGCACAGACAGTGTGCCAGCACAGTGGATGACCCTTAACCTTAACGCCTTTTTCCATAAGATAGCGTGCGGCTTTCATAAGTACTTCCTTATTAGGCTTACCCTCTTCAGGCTCATAATTTCCCCAATAGAAAGGCAGGGTTGCATAATTAAATATTTCAAGCCACCCATCGGTGATATTCTTATATTCTTCTTCACCTTTCATCACATAGGGAAGAAAATCAAATGCCCCACATCCAAACAGGAAACTGTGATTTATCTGCTTAACGTTTATTTTCTTCCCTGCAACCGGATTACCCTGCTCATCGTTAAACCTGACCTTCTTAAATACTTTTCTGTGTGAAATATCCATATACGCTCCTTATACCATCATTTTATATATCTTTGTACATTCCTCTTCATTAAGAGTCACAAAGCCCGAAATCGTTCCCTTTCTTCCGTCTCCGTTGCAAAGTATATCAACAAGCTTCGGAATATCCTCTTCCCTGGCTCCCAGCTCCTTAAAGTTTTTCGGCATTCCTATTGAAATAAGGAAGTTCCTGAATGCCTCAATACCTGCCTTTGCAGTTGCCTCGGGATTGGCAAAATCCATCTGACAGCCCCAAATCCTTACAGCAGCCTGGGCAAATCTCATAACATTATGTGAAAGCTCATAAGTAAATACGGCAGGCATCGTAACAGCCAGTCCCGCGCCGTGTGCACAGTCATACAGAGCCGAAAGCTCATGTTCTATCGTATGGCTGTTCCAGTCCTGAGTCCTTCCGACACCGCAGGAATTATTATGTGCCATTGTTCCTGCCCACATAATATTGGCTCTGGCCTGATAATTATCGGGATCTTCAATAACCCTCGGACCCTCATGTATCATTGTAAGAAGAAGTCCTTCAATAAGCCTGTCTGTCACCTCTACCTCATCTGTATTGGTAAGATATCTCTCATACAGATGAGCCATGATATC
>JAILNV010000054.1 GCA_024691125.1 Lachnospiraceae bacterium
CGGTGTCCTGTTGATGCATCTTTAACCCTTTCGTTTGAAGTATGACATATCTCGACTTTCAGCAGAGTATAGTAAATTACGAATACAGGATTTCAGATGAAATCCGCTATTCTATAGAATCCTGAATTTCATCAGAAATTCGGGATTCGTACTCGACCAGGTTCTGCTAAAAGCAGGACCGTGTCATGCGGAACGCATGATTTCTGAATGCATTTCATTGTTTGCATTCAGAAAGTCATACCAAGATAATAGTACAGATAATGTTCCTGCAATCTATATGATAAGTATATCAGTGTATATGTGATCGCGCTCCCACCACCGGGGTGGGAATAGTGTGGAAATAACATCTTTGAGAAGAAAAAACACAGCAGATCGTTTCAATCTGCTGTGTTGTCTGTCATCTTTGTGAATTAAGGACAAGAATAATTGTATAAAGTGAATATTTAAGCTTTTTCCGTTCCGTGCAATGGTTCTATCCCCTGGCTATTGAGAAGTTCATTAAGCTCGAATATATCTCCAGGACGTTTGTTAAAACATACCATGATCAGTGCATCCCTTTTATTCCGCGCATATAAAGTATCAAAGGGATACAGCCTAAGAGCGCGTTGGGTCTCGTCGAGAGTAAATTCCGCAGCATAGCATATCCGCAGGATAAGATCCCTGTTTCTTGTGGTTTTCTCACCGGTCAGAAGTTTTGAGCCATAACCAAGCCCGATATCTGCTTTGAGAAATACATTCTTTTTAAGAAGTTTTTTCTGCCTGAACAGTTCGTTCATATAGTTCATGAAATCCCTGTTTCCGGTCATAATCTCATCTTCGTTATCGGAAATAAATTCATTAATCTTATCGGGGTGAACACTTTCGAGTTTCTTTTCCAATTCATTGGTTTTTTTATTATACATTTATTATGCTCCTTGTGGTTGTGGTAACATCAATATATACTTATATGGTAATTATTCAGAACAGCACATATATTTAAAACAAGAATCGTTATGTTTACACGTAAGAGGATCGTTTTATAAATATCAGGTAAACAGGGATGTCAGATCACGGAAATGATATAAACGAATACAGGGAAATATCCGTCCTTAATGCCGAACACGGTGTTTATGTGGTTCAGCATATCCATAGCAACACAATTGCACTAAAGAAGATCATGACTGTGTATGATATAAGTGTATATACCCGTTTGTATGAGCATCCGGTCAAAGGTGTCCCCAGAATATATTCTTTACATGAAGATAATAACACACTTACGGTCATAGAGGAATTTATATCGGGCGTAACGCTTCAGGATGTACTTAATAGGAACGGAACCATGCCTGAAGATAGAGTCCTTGATCACATGATCCGGCTGTGTGAAATTCTTTCCGGCCTTCACAATCTGGATCCGCCTATCATACACCGGGATATTAAGCCGTCAAATATTATTGTTACCGATGATGGACGGATAGTTCTCATCGATTTAAACGCGGCAAGGACTTACAAACATGGACAGGGACGGGACACGCGGTTCTTAGGCACTGAAGGCTTCGCTCCCCCTGAGCAGGTGGGTTATGGACAGACAGTTCCACAGACGGACATATATGCATTGGGAATAACTATGAATGTCTTGCTTACCGGTACTCTTCCCTCTGAAAGAATGTATCGGGGCGCTTTAAGTCCGGTAATAGAGCGATGTATCAAAAATGATCCTGAGAACAGATATGTTTCTGCTTCTATACTCAGGAAACAGCTTATAGCAGTCAGAAAAAGGCTGGATAAGCAGGGACAAGGGTTTAAAAGATTTTGTATTGTGAGTGTGGCTGTCATCTTTTCTGTTTTTCTTGCCTTTGCTGCGGCAACCGGTATATCCTATGCTGTCAAAAGGTTCAGAGCCAGAACTGATTTCTCGGGTATATATTTCAAAGACCCTCATCCGACCGCAATGCCATTGCCGGACACACTGACAGGTAATAAAGAGGCCGTTTTGGATGTAACGAAAGCTGTAGGAGTTTATACAGGCAATGATCTTGAAGTGCTTGTGCTTGATGATACCGGGATGGCCTATTATTACTGCATAAACAGTGAGTTTACGGAGCTTGAGTGCCCGTGGCATCAGGAAGGGGACCGGATAATTATTGATTTTGCAAGGCTGCACTGCAGGGTTTATGCAGACGTGAAGGATAATGATTATTCCGAACTTATACTGCGGTCAAACAGTCATAACTGGAATACCGAAGTGTTCGATAAGATTGCCCTGGAACCGGATGATTATATAGGACGTACTATTGAAACGAATGATAAAAATGCTACTATGAACAGCGACGGTACATTGCTTTATGTAAACCAAGGCGTGGCTTTTACCATTCCCAAAAGTTTTATTGATTTTGATGATGAATTTGATGATATGGATAATTCTTCTGCTTTCCTGGAGATTGATGCAGATAACAATTATGCTGCGGGTCTGCTGTTTTACGGATATGATGGCTGGAATAAGATGGAAAATGATATGGATAAGGTAAAGGATCAAATGGAGAAATTCATGGGCAGATTCATGCATGAAGTCGATGTTTCCGATATGTCAGAAATAACTGTCGCAGGATTTCCTGCTTATACCTTTAATATATCCGGGCGGTATAACAGGAATTTCGGCCCGATGTCCGGCAGGGAAGTCCGTGGCCGATCTGCGGTTATTCTAAATGAGAGCTCCAAAAGCGAATTATACGTTTCTGCTCTGCAGATAGAAAGCCGGATATATGACATAAGTCCTGTATTTGAATACATGCTTGGTAATGCAGAGTATGCGGAGCCTGAATAATGACATTAAGGATTGCAACGCTTACATGGTTCATATCCCTGCCCCACAGGCTCATCCATATCACCGTAAAAGAATACTTTGTTGGTTTCCTTCATTTCATCAACTGATGAGCATCCGGGATAATGCAGTTTTTTTGAATTTTTATTTCCGATGTAGGTGACTGTATCCGGGGCTGGATCAGGTTTTGCCGCATTCTCATCCGATAATATTTTCGTGCTGTTGTCTGAATCGGTATAAGAATTAATACCAATGTCTTGTCCCGGTATCCATACATTGGTGGTGAGTTTTTTTTCAGAGCTTACTGAAAGATTGATGCCGTCAGAAACGATGGTAATGTCACCCTGTAAATCTGTCCTGTATAAATCCGATTTGTATTCTTTAAACAGATCCAGTGCTTCTTCGTGCGGATGACCATAAGAATTATGTTTTCCACATGAAATAACTGTTATTTCGGGAGAAATCGCTCTTATAAAAGCATAGGATGCTCCGTTATATGAACCGTGATGAGATGCCTTTAGTACATCTACATCCAGCTTATCATATTCGTTCCACATAATAAGCTGTTGTTCTTCCTGCTCTGCATCGCCTGTAAAAAGGAACGAGGTATCCCCATAATCTACTCGAAGTACTATAGAAATATTATTTGGATCCATCGATGGAACTATATCTGTAGGTCCCAGTACTTCAATCCTGGCACTTCCGAGCAAGTAAGTATCACCTGCTTCAGGCACAATCAGGTCTATGTTCTTTTTTTCTAAAGCTTTAAGGAATTTATTATAAGAATCATTATCATATGTCGCAACAGGACCAAGTGCTGTTTTACACTCTGCATAAGAGAGCGCCCCCGGAAGTCCGCCGGCATGATCTTCATGCGGGTGGGTGCAGACAATATAATCAAGTTCTTTGATATTGTTCTTTCTGAGGATTGAATATATTGTATCCGATTTTTTAGAGGATCCCCCATCAATGAGCATATAGTGTCCGTCACAGCATATTAGTGATGCATCACCTTGTCCGACATCAATATATTTTACTGTGAAAGGGGAAGATGAAAATGTAGCTGCTGACGCAGCTACACTTGAATAAACAGAAATTTCGATAACAGCAGCGAATACTGCAAAGAAGATCATTATAGATGAAATGATCTTAAATAATATCAGTCTTCTGTTATGAAATACATTCGCAGATCTCATAGGCAGTGTCCTGCTGTTTCATTATTGATTACTCTATTACCAACATTTTTTACATTTTCTCAGTCCGTTGGCTTTTGCCTTGGATTCTTTTATTTTTACAGCCTTATTGGGATTCATTGAACCGCAGTTATTTATACTGTGATAACATTTGCCTGTTGCTGATTGCCATACTTCTCTTTCGGCAGCTGCTATGGTTTTTGGTGTATTCGAAGCCATAACAGGAACTGTCATTGTAGAAACTCCGGCTGAAGTTGTTAAAATAAATGCAAAAGTGAAAAGTAACCCTTTAGTTGAATGTAAATTATTTTTGAATATCTGCATTGAAAACCTCCTTTAGCAACTATACGAAAAGTTATAAATTACTATAATTATAACATCACAACATGGTAAAGTAAACCAAAAGTCACAAACGAAAGTATATGTGATATTGGTCTACGAAAAAATTTGTTGAAACAACTGAATTGGATGAACATATATCTAAAAAAGTCTTTTTCTCTTGCAAATCAAATATAGAATTCTATAAACACCTTATTCAAATATAACAATTCATAACAGGGTATATCGGAGTACTATGGAAAGTCAGAGATGAAGCAAATGACTTTGGCTACGTTCCATGTGTCTTAGATGAATAGAACAAACGAACATATCAGAAGGATCATCTCCGATACAAAAATAAGTCTGTTCGCGTGTTTGATGTCTTCTGCTTCTATATGTCTTATCGGATCCCCGATATAGGGTTTATCGACTAAGACACCTCCGTAATAGGAGCTGCCGCCCAGTCTTATGCCCGGGGCTCCGGCGCAGGCGCTTTCTGTCTGGGCGGAATTGGGGCTTAAATATTTACAAAACCGGTAAAAACAAGTAAAATAATTTCAAACCAGTAAAAACCAGTAAACAGTTTTACAACCAGTAAAAACCGGTAAATATTCGAATGAAATTATATTATAGGAGCATATAAATGGCAAAAAATCCATACACAATGCTGTTTGGAAAGGAACCCAAACAGGTAATATCCAGATTTTCGGAGAGTTCCGTAATTATAGACAACTTCTGCGAAGAAGAGTTTTCCGAGCAAATGTATATAATCACCGGCGTACGCGGTTCAGGTAAAACTGTGTTTATGTCCGAAATCGCTAATGAGCTGGAGCATCGGAAAGAATGGATAACCGTAGAGCTTAACTCGGAATCAGAACTTCTGAAGGATCTTGCTTCTAAGCTATCCAGTGAAAATTCTCTGGCTGAGATATTCAAGAATGCCAATATCAATCTGTCGTTCTTCGGTTTCGGTCTTGAAGTCAGTGGAGCCGCTCCTATTACCAATATTGAAACAGCAGTAACAAAGATGCTCGAGAGTATCCAAAAGCATAAAAAGCGTCTGTTGATCACTATAGATGAGGTAGTGAACAGCAAACACATGAGTGAGTTTGCCGGTGCCTTTCAGATATTTATCAGAAAAAATCTTCCGGTATTTCTCTTAATGACCGGTTTGTACCAAAATATCGATGAACTCCAAAACAGAAGAAATCTGACTTTTCTGTTGCGTGCACCGAAAATAATCCTGAAACCTCTGAACATGAGGCGTATGGCGGAAAATTATATGAATACCCTGAAGGTTTCTGAGGATGATGCCATTAATATGGCCAGATTAACCAAGGGCTACTCATTTGCCTTTCAGGCTTTGGGTTATATGACCTATGAAAAGAACGGTGATTACAAATCTGCGATCAGTGATTACAAGCATCAGCTTGAAGATTTCGTATATGACAAGATATGGTCCGAATTATCCATAAAAGATAGAGAGTTTTTGATTGCCATAGCACAATCCGGTACAGGAAAAGTCATTGACATAAGAAACATACTCGGAATTACCAACAATCAATTCAACCCTTATAAGAAGAGATTGGAAAAGAAGGGATTAATAGACGGAAGTTATGGTTTGGCGGAATTAGCTTTGCCTATGTTCGAGGAATACCTGCTGGACAAGGTAGAATAACTGTCTGTCACAGCATAATAAAATGCCATGCAAAAGTTGAAATCACATATAAAAACATATAAAATCAAATCATGGATAAGAATAAATATATAAAAATTATTACCGTACTTTTGCTTGTTCCCGCTTTGGCCGGAATATGCGGCTGTCATCTCAGCAAACCCAGACCGCCCAAAGAGAAGGAGGTTATGGAAAAAATACACGAAATGATAAATGAGGATATAAGACTCGTCAAAAAAACCGACGAAGAAACTTATATCTTTGCTTCCAATGTAAGAAACCTTGAGTTCGAGCTGAATCTTCATGCCGAAACCGTTAACATAGATGGTTCGGATTTCGGCTATACGGGTAAATACAGTTATTGGAATAATTACAGGGAGCAGGTATATGCATTCTACCGCGACAGGGTCGAACAGCTCATGAAAGACCACGGCTTTACGGCAAGTGCGCAGTCCGATCCCGATATGCCCTGCATAGATTCATTTACTATAGCCGCATATAACTGGCTGGAGACTAAGGAAATAGAAAATATCAATGATTTTTTGAAGGATCTGCGTGACTTAAGTAAAGAAGAAGCACATTACCATAAGGGACCGTATGATTTTGACTTCGAAATCACTTTTCTGTGGATAGATGTATGGGGTGACAAAAAGGAATATATCCGAACCACCGGAAATTACAATTACTCCAATAAGATAGGTCCCGGAACAACCGATGAGGAACTGGATGTACGGAACCTGGGTATAACTTCCAAAAGACTGGGAAACGTTATTCCCCCAGTATATAACGGCATTCTTATAGAACTCGAATAACCATTTCTTATCCGTATCTTAATTAATTCTTAATACAGTCATCATTTCCTTAATGTTATCTTTGCAGCCTTTACTGTAAAATTGTACCGGATTAAAGCTTATAAACATGAAGGTGAGTAAAATGGTAATACAGTTCTTAAAGGAAAGGCTGTCTTCATTCAAAATGATAATTCTTGGTTTTCTTTTACTGATACTGGTCGGAGCACTCCTCCTAATGTGCCCGGTATCCGTTAACGGCGGAAACGGAGCTTCGTTTGAAGAAGCTTTATTTACTTCCACATCTGCTGTCTGTGTTACGGGACTGATCATAAAGGATACAGCTGAATATTGGTCTGTCTTTGGTCAGACAGTGATCCTGATATTGATGCAGATCGGCGGGTTGGGAATCATTTCGGTTGCTGTTTTTTTTGCAATGATCTCAGGCAGAAAGATTTCATTATTTCAGCGAAGTATGCTGCAGGACAGTATCTCGGCACCTCAGATCGGCGGAATAGTGAAACTGACGGGTTTCACTATTCGGATAGCACTTGTTATCGAGATGATCGGTGTGATATTCATGCTTCCTGATTTCTGCAAAAGATATGGTCAGAAGGGAATATGGATGTCTGTGTTTCATTCTGTTTCAGCATTCTGTAATGCAGGCTTTGACATAAACGGAGATAAGACAGGCTTATTTTCTTCCCTGACATATTTCGCGGACGATCCGGGAATAGTGATACCGGTATCCCTCCTGATCATCATAGGCGGTATCGGATTCCTCACATGGAACGATATAGCTGTGAATAAGCTACATTTTAACCGGTACCATATGCAGAGCAAGGTGGTTTTGGTTACGACAGGAGTTTTGATAGTCATCCCGATGCTGCTTTTATTTGTATGTGAATACACCACAGGCCCTCTGAAAGAACGTATACTACTTTCATTGTTTCAGGCGGTAACGCCAAGGACTGCCGGTTTCAACACCGCGGATCTTGCTAATATGTCAGGTACAGGACATATGCTGCTGATTTCATTAATGATGATCGGTGGATCTCCGGGATCAACCGCCGGCGGTATGAAGACAACAACTCTGGCAGTGTTGCTGGCAGATGCTCTGGCAGTGTTTCAGCGCAAAAAAGATGTTCAACTGTTTGGAAGAAGGATTGAAGAAAGTACTGTCAAAATAGCCGCTACTCTTCTCGTGATGTATATAATGCTTCCGATGATTGGTGCAGCAATTATAAGCATGACAGACAACATTCCGGTTGAAACCTGTCTGTTTGAAACGGTATCCGCCATAGGAACTGTCGGACTGTCATTGGGGATCACTGCAGCCTTAAGTCCTCTTTCGCATATGATCCTTATTCTGTTGATGTTTTTTGGACGTGTGGGAGGTCTGACTATCGTATATGCGGCCGTTAACACCAAAAAGGCAGAAGTATCCAGCCGTCCGGTGGAAAAGATAATTGTCGGCTGAAGGAGATGCGGATATGAAATCGATATTATTAATAGGTATAAATACTTTCGGAACCATTATTGCAAAGCAGCTGCATGACCTTGGACATCAGGTGTTGGCAGTGGATAAGAACGAGAAAAGGATAAACGCCGTACTTCCGTTTGTTACCGATGCTCAGATAGGCGACAGCACAAATGAAGCATTCCTGCGTTCTCTCGGGATCAATAATTTTGATGTGTGTATTGTAACGATAAGCGGAGATTTTCAAAGCTCACTGGAGACGACTTTCCTGCTTAAGGAATTGGGTGGGAAGCTTATTGTATCCAGGGCGGACAGGGATGTCCAGGAGAAGTTTCTGTTAAGAAACGGGGCAGATGAGGTGATCAATCCGGAAAAGCAGATCGCGGAATGGGCTGCGATAAGATATACCTCTGACCATATTCTGGATTATATAAGTCTTGATGATGAACATGCCATATATGAGGTATCTGTTCCCGAGGAATGGGTGGGAAAATCTATCGGAAAAATCGATATACGTAAGCGTTTCGGGATAAGCATCATGGCAGTCAGGAAGAACGGAGTCATGGATCTGTCAATAACCCCGGAAACGATCCTTGACAAAGATATGCTTATGCTGGTGCTCGGCGGACGTAAATCTATTCAGAAATGTTTCAAAACGTAGTCTGTAAGATGTTTTCTGTGATACAATACATTTCTGATCAAAGTACAGTTTGATCCGTGGATCATAATATGAGGGAACCATAATGTCACTGTCAAAAGATACGAAAGAAAAACGCAGTAAAGAAAAAAATGCAGAAAGCGGCGAACGTATACTTGTTTGTCTCTCGTCATCCCCATCCAATCAGAAGGTCATTGATGCGGCAGCCGGAATGGCTGAAGCCTTTCATGCGACACTTACGGCGATCTATGTGAAACCGGCCAATTACGATTCTTTTTCCGATAATGATAAGCTTCGTCTTCAGGATAATATAAGGTTTGCCGAGCAGAATGGGGCTACGGTCATCACCGTCAACGGAAATGATGTGCCGGCCCAGATTGTCGAATATGCCCGTACTTCCGGAGCAACGAAAATCATCATAGGGCGAAGCGGTGCGAAGAAACGGCACTTCTGGAGCACGACAACGTTAACCGAGCAGATCATCCTGAACGCTCCGGATGCAGATGTTTTCATCATCCCCGATTCAACGGTTGATATAAAGCAGCAAAGCCGAAGGCTGATCCTTGCGCAAAACATACGTCCCACATGGAAGGATTCGGCGATCACACTGCTGTTTCTGGCTTTATCCACGGGAATGGGGCTTCTGTTTAACACATTTGACTTTTCGGAAGCAAATATAATAACGGTTTTTATTCTTGGTGTGCTTATAATTGCCGTTATCACGGTGAGTCCGATCTACTGTATAGTAAGTTCTTTGGTAAGTGTACTGCTGTTTAACTGGTTTTTTACCGAGCCGAGGCTGAGCTTTCATACATACGAACCGGAGTATGTTGTAACGTTTGCCATTATGCTGGTATCTTCACTTATTACGGGAACCCTGGCTAATAAGCTTAAAGAAAATGCAAGGCAGTCTGCCCGTGAAGCTTTTCGTGCAAAGGTTCTTTTTGACACGAATCAGCTTCTTCAGAAGGCTGAGTGTGCAGATGATGTTATCCGGATCAGCGCACAGCAGATAAAAACACTTCTGGATCGGGATGTCGTGATCTTCCCCCTGACGCAGGAAAAGGAACTGGGGGAAGCAGTGGAGATTGCCGTACCTCAATATAACGATAAATCCTCCGAAAAAGATGAGAATGAGGCAGAGATCGCAGAGTGGGTTTTTGTCAACCGGACTGAGGCCGGAACACACACCGGCAATTATAAGAAGGCAAAATCAATCTATTACCCTATCTGTATTAACGATTATTGTTATGGAGTCATAGCTGTTTATTTAAACGGAAAAAATCCGGAAACATTTGAATCCAGTGTCCTTACATCTATTATAGGTGAGTGCGCTCTGGCACTTGAAAGCCTCAGGAATGCTGCGGAGAAGGAGGAGGCGGCAATAGCTGTGAGAAACGAACAGCTCCGCTCCAATCTGCTGCGCTCCATATCCCACGATATAAGGACGCCGCTCACCACTATATCCGGGAATGCCGGAAATCTGCTGACACACTATGAACAGCTGGATACGGAAACGTTGAAGCAGATATTTACCGATATTTATGATGACACGGAATGGCTTATAAATCTTGTGGAAAATCTGTTGTCAATTTCACGAATAGAGAATGGTAAGATGGAACTTCATCTCTCTCTTGAAGTAGTTAATGATGTGATAAAAGAAGCGTTACAGCATATAGACAAAAATGCCGACAAGCATCATATTATCGTGGAACTCAACAATGAAGTCCTGCTTGCCAGAATGGATGCGCGGCTTATCGCACAGGTGGTCATAAATCTGATAAATAATGCAATCAAAAATACACAGACCGGTTCCGAGATAAAAATATCGAGCGAATATGTCGAACCTTATATCTATGTACATATTGAAGACAACGGTCCCGGCATAGCAAACAGCATGAAACCTCATATCTTTGATATGTTCTATACGGGCAGTAACAGTATTTCAGACGGAAGAAGGGGTGTCGGTCTCGGCCTTGCATTGTGTAAGTCCATAGTGGAATCCCACGGAGGCTCCATAATTCTTGTTGATAATTATCCGACAGGCTGCTGTTTTACTTTTTTCTTACCTGTAGAGGAGGTGACGGTCCATGAATAAACCGGTCATTCTGGTTGTTGAAGACGATGCACCGATCAGAAATCTTATGGTCACCACACTGAAGGCGCATGATTACAAATATCTGACTGCACCTACGGGACAGGAAGCTGTAATGATGACCGCATCTCATAATCCGGATGTTATATTTCTGGATCTGGGGCTGCCGGATATGGACGGCATTGATGTGATCGAAAGGATCAGAAGCTGGTCAAACATACCTATAATCGTCATAAGTGCACGGGGGGAAGACGAGGATAAGATAGCTGCATTGGATGCCGGAGCAGATGATTATCTTACAAAACCGTTCTCGGTTGAGGAACTCTTTGCCCGTCTCCGTGTCACCATAAGACGACTTTCAATGATGAATTCCGACAGCGGAACCGATCGCTCCATATATACAAACGGAAATCTTAAGATTGATTATCCGGCAGGCTGTGCATATCTTAACGGGGATGAACTGAAGCTGACACCGATCGAATTCAAGCTGCTGTGTCTTCTCGCAAAGAATACAGGTAAAGTATTGACGCATACCTATATAACACAAAATATCTGGGGGAGAAGCTGGGACAATGATATAGCATCCCTTCGTGTCTTTATGGTTACGCTTCGGAAAAAACTTGAACAGAGTCCGGATCCGACAGAGTATATCCAGACGCATGTCGGTATAGGTTACCGGATGATAAAGGTGTAAGATCCGTGCCTAAAAGAATGAGAAATAAAACAAAAGAACCGTCCCCATGACCAAAAGGATCATCTCCGATATAAACATAAGACGATTCGCGCGTTTTATGTCTTCTGCTTCTATATGTCTTATCGGATCCCCGATATAGGGTTTATCGACTAAGACACCTCCGTAATAGGAGCTGCCGCCCAGTCTTATGCCCAGGGCTCCGGCGCAGGCGCTTTCTGTCTGGGCGGAATTGGGGCTTAAATGCTTACGCCGGTCACGTATCCATATTCTGAATGCAGAAGACACGCTATATGCTATATGGTTTACATAACATCCGCTCTTCCGTCTCCTCTCATGCGTAAATACAGATAAGATCGCGGTGGCAGCTATCATAAGCAGGGCGCTGAGCCTTGAGGGTACATAATTCACGATATCATCAAGCTTCGCCGCAGCCTTGCCGAAGTATTCATACTTCTCATTTCTGTATCCCACCATTGAATCCATGGTATTTACCGCCTTATAGAACATTCCCAATATGGGCCCGCCGATTATGGTATATAAAAATGGCGCGATCACTCCGTCCGAGGTATTCTCGGCAACAGTCTCGACGCATGCCTTAATGATACCATCCTCATCAAGCCTGCCGGTGTCGCGTCCGACTATCATGGACAGTGCTTTTCGTCCTTCTTCAATATTACCTGCTTTGAGTGCATGGTATACCTTCATGCTTTCGGTGTACATGCTTCTTGCAGCCAGGATATAGCAGGTAAGTACTGCTTCAACGGCTGCTCCCACATAAGAATGAAGCATATATGAAACAGTGAGTATAAGTCCGGTGGTCAGTACTGAAAGAAGGATCACCGCAAAACACATAAAAGCTCCGTACCGAAGCTCTTTATTCCTGTCACCTCCGGCTTTATTCAGAAGAAATTTTTCAAGAGAAGAAATAAGCCTTCCTATTGCCACTATGGGATGAGGAATGCCGTGGGGATCGCCGATAATAAGATCGGCAATGCAGCCGGTCAATAATGCGATTGTATGCAGAAGCATGTATTTGCTTATAAAATCATTCATTGCTGTAGATGATGTTTAATGAGTCAGAGTTAACACAAGGGTCAGGTTTTCTGCTCTCAGTGTTGCTCTCTGTGTTGCTCTTTATGTATTACAATAAATTGTATATGGTGTTCATATCAAGGCTTTCGCGGAGTCCGGAAGCCAGCTTTCGGTACTGTTGCTCCCTGTACACCGCCCGGTCGATAATTTCACCGGTATCGACGGTTATCCCTCGGGCCTTGCCAACCGATTGCAGGATTCCCGCAAGTATCTCACGACGGTCAAAAAACCCATGTATATAGGTCCCGTAAATGTTGCCCCTGCAATAACCGGTGCCATCTGAGGTAAATTCACATACCTCATCATAAGGTACTGAACGTCCCATATGTATTTCATAGCCTTCAACCGTAAGTCCGGTTATGCTTTCAAGTACTCCTGTTGCACCGGTTATACTTCCAAAGAAACGGGTAGTCACCTTATCCTCTTCCATTACTGTGTCAATCGGCAGTAGATTTAATCCGGCCGGGCCTTGTGTATTCTTTGTAATCCGTTCCTCATATTCACATTCTGCTGTTTCGTATTCTGCTGTTTCACATCCTGCTATTTCACGTCCTGCTGTCAGGATCTTCCGGCCAAGCATCTGATATCCGCCACAGATCCCTATGATAACCGTACCTTTGCCTGCCTGTGACCTGATCGCATCCGCAAGACCCGAATCCATCAGCCACTTTAAATCCGAAAATGTATTTTTGGAACCCGGTATGATAATGATATCAGGATCACCGGCACTGCATTTCATTTCACTTTCTGCCCGATCGGGGATCTGCCTGTTATCCTGGCCGCAGGGACGGTTTTTGGCCGGAAACAGCACGCGACTCAATGAGTCAACATGGTTTCTGCTCAGTTCGTCAGCCCTTCTTACATATCTGACAGAGGTTGCCGGCAGCTGCCCGAATATGTCAAAATCAGTATAATTGGAAATGTGCGGCAACCTTATAACCGCAATATCCAACACGCCGGAATGGTTTACATAAAGCTTGTCTGACAGTGAATCCTCATCTTCTATATTAAGCTCCATGAAAGGGACAACGCCCAAAACGTCTATGCCTGATTTTTCTTTCAGTAACCTGATCCCATCATCAAAAAGTGAGGGATCGCCCCTGAATTTATTTACGATAAGTCCTTTAACACGCTCTCTTTCCGAAGCCTTAAGCAGATCTACGGTACCTATAAGCTGTGCGAATACGCCGCCCCTGTCAATGTCTCCGACAAGCAGTACTGCAGCATCAGCCATTTCGGCAATGCCCATATTCACGATATCATCTTTATTAAGGTTAAGCTCAACAGGTGAGCCGGCTCCCTCTATGACTATGATATCGTTATCTTCTGCCAGCTTTTCATATGCTTCTTTTATTACAGGCTTAAGCTCCTTTTTATACCGGAAGTACTCTGAAGCGCTCATATTTCCTGTGACTTTTCCGTTTACTATGACCTGTGAGGTCCTGTCGTCATTGGGCTTCAACAGTACAGGATTCATGCTTACATCCGGTTCACGCCGTGCGCACTGAGCCTGGACAACCTGAGCACGGCCCATTTCACCGCCATCTGCGGTTATGTATGAATTAAGAGCCATATTCTGGGACTTAAAGGGTGCGACACGATAGCCGTCATCTGCAAATATCCTGCACAGGCCCGCGGCTATCAGACTCTTTCCCGCATTTGACATGGTCCCCTGGATCATTATTGCACGCGCTCTTCCCTTCCCCGGGTAATTCGTTCCGGAAAGATGAAAATCTGATGATTTATCAGCATGTAAACTGCTCTCAGATATAGCAGCATCTTCCTTCGTATGTTTATCTGCATACCAGGGCATGGTTCCTATCAGACTGAGATCTGCGTTTTCTATTCCGTACAGAGCTCTTATGAAGGATTCCTTAAATACATCTTCAGGGCTTCCGCATTTTAATACTCTTCCTTTCCCGATCGCAGCTACGGTATCGCTTATCTTCATTGCTATGTCAAGCTCGTGAAGGGACATGATCACCGCTATATTCCGATCATTTATAAGTTTCTTAATGCGGGTGAGTATATCCAGTTTATACTTTATATCCAGATAGGAGGTCGGCTCATCAAGTATCAGGATATCAGGTTCCTGACATATGGCTCTTGCCAGCATAACCCTCTGCTTCTGTCCGTCACTTATGCTCATAAACAGCTTATCGGCAATATCCCGCGTCTCTGTCATGGTCAACGTATCTTCGATGACCTGACGGTCGTGTTCCGACAGGATACCCAGCATCCCGGTATAAGGATACCGGCCGGTACTTACTACTTCGCGGCAGGTCATAAGCTCGGGCTTAACGACCGTAGTCATAACCATTGAGAGCTGTTTGGCTATTTCAGTTGCTTTTAATCTGCCAAGCTCCTTTCCATCAAGGTAAATGATGCCTCCCCTTGCGGCAAGTTGCCCGGTAAGCGTCTTAAGAAAGGTGGATTTACCGCAGCCGTTAGGTCCTATAAGGGTAAGGATCCGGCCGGGAACGGCTTCCAGATTAATATTGCTGACTATGTCCTTATCATATCCGATTGTGAGACTGGCTGTTCTTAAAATACTGTTCATGTTCTTTGTATGTTGAAATTCTGTTATCTGTATATAATCTATATTCTGTAAATTTGTATTCCATTCCAGCCAAACAGCCGGTCCACGATAGCTGTAAGGCTGTCCTCTTCAGTTTCTTCTGCTTCTGTACTTAATCCCGCTCATTTCCATGTTTTCCAAGCAGCATGGAGATTACGACAGGAACCAGCAGTACCGCAGTTACCGAGCTGATGCTTACTTCCGTTGGCGCGAATATGGTTCTGGCTATACAGTCGCAGAACAGTGTTATAAGGGCTCCGGTCAGAAAGCATCCCGGTATCATCACAGGTGGTGACGTGGTTCCTGTCATGCCTTTTACCAGATGGGGAACAGCGATCCCGACGAAGGAAATAGGTCCTGCGAATGCCGTTACTGTAGCCGCCAGAAGGCTGGATAAAATTATGAGCATGATCCGGAGAAGCTTAATATTTACACCCATATTTTGTGCATAGGCCTCTCCCAGCCTGTATGCGCCTATGGGCTTATGAATGAAGATCACCGATACCAGACAGATGAAAGTTATGGCGGCTATCACTTTAATATCCTGCATCGTAATACCGGACAGGCTGCCCATCGACCAGTTATGCAGATTGACAATGTTGGAATCGTCGGCAAAGGTAACCGTAAGATCGGTGACCGCCGAGCAGATATAACCGGTCATAATTCCGCAGACGATAAGAATACTCATGCTTTTCATCCTGAACGAAACGATAAGGACAAAGCTCATGGCAAGCATAGCGCCCACGAAGGCAGATATTATCATACCGGCGGAGCCTATGTTTCTGCCATGGCTTAAGAGAAATATCATGGTAAGCGCTACCGTAAGCTTGGCACCGGACGAGATGCCCAGAACAAAGGGCCCCGCTATCGGATTGTGAAAGAAGGTCTGCAGGAGGTACCCCGATAGTGCGAGCGCTCCGCCAAGAAGCACGGCCGCTATAACTCTCGGAAGCCTGATATTGTATATTATGTTGTAGCTCACCACATCATCCGATTTTCCTGCAATGATCCGCGAAATATCTGATAATGATATGCTTACGCTGCCGGCGGTTATTCCGACGGCAATCATTACTGGCAGTAAAACCGATATTAAAATGAATGCAATTTGTTTCCTTCTATTGTTCATATATGTACATAAATGTTCATAGATATACAATTATAGAGTCGCTATATAAACGTTAACCACAAAAACATGTTTTAAAAGTAAATTTTGACAACTGAATCTAAGCATTCAATTTTATGCAGCAGTACAGTTATCGATCAACAGCTGAAAGATAATAAATCAGAATCACAGACTTTACCAAAATAGTAAAACCCGCAGTCATAGGAATATACTACAACCGCAGGTCATAAGATACAATCAGCGCATGGATATGACGGAATAAGTTATCCTCCGTGATAGTACTTAGCTTAATGAACGATCACGGGAGTACCCACAGTTACCATATCATACAGCTGATATGCAACATCCGTAGGCAGATTTACGCATCCGTGTGAACCGTTGGATTTGTAAATGGATCCTCCGAACTTCCTTCTCCATGATGCATCATGCAGTCCGCAGCTGTCGGATGTGAATTTCATCCATCTGTCCACCCAGACATCCCACGTATCACCCTTGAGCCTCTTCCCGGGCTTCTTCTCCATTATATAAAAAGCGCCGGTCGGTGTTGAACGCTTATCCTTTAGCGTACCGGTCACACATGGTGATGTAAGCATGGGAATGTTATTTACAAACATTGTCATGGTCTGATTGGCAATATCAACATCAACATATGTGCCGATCATCGGATTTAAGGGAAGAACGGTCTGAGCCGGTATGGATGAGGCACTTTGTACGGTACTAAGAGCCGTAACGGGAACTACAGCAGACTGATTCCCGGCGGTTCCAGATAATATATTAGCGGTAGCTGCAGCCTTAGCCTGTGCTTTTGATAACTCCTCTGCCAATGCTGTGTTTCCGGTAGCTTTGGCATTCTGAAGGGCTATCTCTTTTTCTCTTGCAGCACACTCTGCAAGAGCATTCGGGTACATACCTTCCTTTACTCCTACGGTCATGTAATGGTTAAGCAGAGCCTTCTCATCACATCCTACGGTATTGGCTACATTTGGGTAACGCTGCGCATAATAGACAGCATCGAAATCAGGTGTTTCGGCTGCCAATATTCCCCCCGGATTGGCTACGATAAAAAACATGACAAACAGAACTGATACAATAATTTTTTTCATAATCATTTTCCCCTCTAATAAATGACCTTATGATTAAACCAACATAGAGCATCATACCATAAGAATCGCAAACACGCCACCTTTCGGAGCAAGTTTATTGGATTAGTCATTATAATGTTTTGGGGATTTCGTGCATTGCTGCGTGTTTTATATAGAGATTACCCTAAACCGGTTTATCATGGTGAATCTTTA
Source organism: Lachnospiraceae bacterium (assembly GCA_024691125.1). GTDB lineage: Bacteria > Bacillota > Clostridia > Lachnospirales > Lachnospiraceae > UBA2868. Next base: position 17,787 of record JAILNV010000054.1, read on the forward strand.
TCAGTTACGGGTGTATTAATCAAGCTTCGTAAGATAAATGAGCTCTGTGTCGTTTCCGGTGAAAATATTATTTAGATCCTTCATGAAATCAGCTATACCGGTTGTTTTCTGGAAGAGCTCCGGTTTAGTGCAGTATACCCTGCCTTCTTTAACCGCCTTAAAGTCCTTAAACAGGGCATTTTTCTCAACAAGTCCGCTGACAGAATGTATTTCACCGGTGATCGTGCTGTTGTATATGAGTATGTCTGCATCATGAGCGGAGGCGTAGAAATCCTCCGGCTGCATGTTCATCGAAGAAACAGCCGATGAATCGGATGAGCTGCCGGCACTGTCTTCTGAACCGGACCTGTTCTCTTCATCCGGTGCTCCCGGTATGTACTCACCGCCTGCAAGTTCAATCATGGTCGAGATATAATCACCGGGTTTACGCACGTTAACCAATCCGTTGGCCGTAATATGGAAAAAAGCGGCACTTACACCGGTGTTCTCCATATTCATTATCGGTTCAAGCATTTTAAGCTGTTTTTCATAATATTCACCGGCTTTTTCTTCTGTTCCGAATAAGATGCCGTACAGCTTAATCCATTCAAGTCTGCCGAGGGGATGTTCTTCATAGCTTGATGTTTCGACCAGAACGGGTATCCCCAGTTCTTCGAGCTTCTCCTTGACTTCGGGATTGTGATAGATCATTGTATTCTCAATAGCGAGATTACAGCCGCCGCTGAGAATAAGCTCATAATCCGGAGCCCGGTATTTACCGGCATAAAGCAGTTTACCTTCATTCATTGCCTCTTTCGCGGCTTCTATATACCAGTCTCCTGCTTTGGTGCCCGAATATTTAAGCATATCGAGGGCACCGCACTCACAGATAAGATCCATGGCTGAGGAGGATACAAGATAGGTTTTGTCAAGAGGCTGCTTTAATACTATAAGATCGTCCGGAATATCCTTCGGAACTTCGCTGCCTTCCGGAATAAGCAGATAGTCCCCGGAGCCGGCTATACTGATAAGTCTGTATTCTCCATAGCTGCTTACTGTGAACTGTCCGGCGTAATCAAGCTTAAGCTCACCGGTTTTATCATATTTGCCGATATGATCCGGACCGGGCTTGGATGATCTTCCGGAAGCCTTTCCGTTTCCGGTGGAGGCGTTAGTGTTTTTGCTGATTTTTCCAGCGCTTTTATTGCTGTCATCCGTACTGTCTGTGGTTTTACAGTCGGCACCGGATAAACCGGAATGTACTTCTCCCCAGCTGATCGTATATTCGATCTCATGAGGCGTACCCATGGCAAGGGTATCGGCTATTACGGTGAGGGGTTCCCCGATGCTTTTGACAGGAACGGTAAATGTAGAACTTCCGCCGGGATTTTCGTTATCATAACGAATACCGTCTACTATCATATAGTCATAGTTGGGACTGCTCCAAATTAATTCAGCCATCAGATCATCTCCGGATCCCGTTACTTTCACAGGAGACTGAATATAAGCCTTGCCGGAACCGCCTTCCATAGTTATGTCAACCAGAAGATCTGAATCTGTGCTTTGGGCTTTGTTTTCGTCATTATCGGTCGGAGTGTTTTCTGTATTTTGCTCCGGGTATCCGGAATTTGGGGCGGAGTTTTCCGCATTTTGTCCTGATATGTCAGGCGGATTCAAAGTAACCTCCTGTGCAGCACAGGAGGTTACCGATATCATGATCAGTGTAAAGATCGAAATAATTAAAGGTTTTTTGTGGTTATATGGATTAGATATATTCATTTGTTTTTCTTTGCAATTTTTTCACAAGGCTGCTAATCCCTTATGACATTTCAAAGTTTCATACTATATTTTATGCTGTCTTTATTTTGCTTCCCGGATCACTCTTCCTCAGGTAAAGATACTGAAACCTCATGATCATACCATACGCCCTTCTTTCCGATAATGGCAAGCTTGAAAGGTTCATCAAGAGAAGGTACGGGAATATCGAAACCGTTAACAGTCTCTTTGGTGCCGTCATCATATGTGATCTCATCTTCGGTTGGTTCAAGAAGCTTAGCACCATCTTTTGCCGCATCCTCGGCGGTTCCCGGGAAGATATTATAGATCCCGTCGCCTGCAAGGGATACATGTATGGTCATTTTACCATCCTTTACAGTAAGATCGCCCATGTCGTTAAGAGCTTCATTTACATGAAACATGGAGCTGTCTGTTGTGAACACGGCTTCATATGTTCCGTCCTCAAGTGATGCTGTAACGGATGCTTCCGATGATGCTTCTGCATCCTCTGCTTCATTCTCACTTGTGGTCTTATCTGTGGTATCCTTATCATCAGCATCCTCTGCAGCTTCTGCCGTCAGAGACTCTGAATCAAAGGCAGCCTGCGTATGTGATACATACAGCTCCTGAACACCTTCGATACGTCCGAGGCCTTCAATCTGGCATTCCACACTGTCGAAGCTGCCTGAAGCTCCAAACATGCTCTTCCATGAATCATCTTCATCCCCCGCCATATCGTTGTTGGCATGATCGCCTGCAACTACCATGAGAGGACGAAGTATAACCTTCTTATATCCGGCATCTGCCACCTTACCGATCACAACATCGCATGCCGTATCCTCGGGCTCACCTTCTACTGTACCTATAAACACGTTCTTATAACCCAGATCCTCCATCTGTGTCTGCATCTGATCATAGGTAACCTTGGCGTTATGTGAGGTTCCGTGTCCCATCAGAACTATAGCTGCATTGTCCTGTGCGGCAGCTTCGATATCATCATAGCCTGCCACTTCCGCAGCTTTTGCTGCAACAAGACCTGCAACAGCCTTCTTGTCTTCATTTATCTCGGACGCATCCTTTCCGACTTCTCCGAGAAGCGGCTCTGCAACCTTTATTGATTCGAAACCGGATACATATTCCTTTAATGCGTCTACCATCTCATCGTATTCAGCTCCGTGCATAAGGTGAGTGGGCTGAACGACCAGATTCTTTACTCCGTTATCAACAGCACGGTCAAGTGCCTGCTTCATATTGTCTATTTTCTCGTTATCACGGGCAAGGACATGATTCATTATGATCTGGGACGTAAATGCACGTCTTACAGACCAGTCCGGATTAGCTGTGGCTATAGCTTTCTCGATACCGCCGATATCCTCGGCTCGGCTTTCGTTAAAGGATGTTCCGAAGCTGACAACAAGGATTTCATTCTCGCCGATTTCATCCTGATTGAGAGGATCGTCGAGTGAAGCGTCGCCCGTATCACGTCCGAAGTAATCGGGATCTGCGAATTCTCCCTCTACCAGCTCTTTCTGTTCATCGGTAAGTGCATCCCAGGCCTCTTTGGCAGCCTTACATTTTTCCTCCGTATCTTCTGTCCATTCCTGAACATAGATGGCATCAATCAGTGCGGCAACATTATTGGCTGCCTCAAGATCGGTGTTTTCATCCGAAGCTTCGCCGGCGGATTCTTCCACCTGTGATAAGGCATCATTAAGGCCCGGTGCGTTCACATTGACATTTACTTCGCCGCACCCCGCCAGCATTGCAGCTGCTACTGAAGCTGACAAGGTAATTCCCAACAGTTTCTTTTTCATGATAATTCCTCCTACTATATATTTTACTGATACAGAACAGGCCGTTCATAAATTCCCATAACTGACTGTTCTGAATAGTTACCTGAATAATTAAAAACTCATACCGCCCTTTCGGATCGGTATGAGTAATCATGCATCATAAATACAGGCCATCAATAATGACCTTCTAAGCGGTACGATCAATTACTCGTGATCAGGAATGACTTCCGGTACCCATAAACGGCAGGTCTCCTGGCTCATACATCATCACATGACAGCCTGTCTTCCCGGATATATCCAGTGACTCCGGCGGCAGATGTTTACATCCGATAAGCGGGCGGTCCATTGACTGGATTGCTCAACGACCTGACAGATGCTTATATTGCGTATAAAGCAATATAAAGAAAGCTTTATTGTGTGGCATCTGAACATCCGCATAACCGGTATGGCTGACACACTCCGTACTTACAGTGACGAGTTCGCACAGGCCTTGCACCTGTTTCCCTTTTAACCCGAAGTCAGACCCATGAAGCAGAATCTCATTTCAGGCACCGTTTATGATAATTATTTAGTTGTTTTATTACGCATATAGAACTATACAATACGCTGTTTTTTGTGTCAAGTAGGGCTCATTTTACAGAGAAGACATAGTCATAGCTGTAGGTTCTGACACAAAGCCTGTTATCTGCAACCGTGAAATAGTCAGGACTTTTCTTAACCTTTACACGATCCATGGTCTTTCCGTTATATCGGTTTAGTACATAAATATAGTCATTCTCCGCAGTAAATCCGTAACCTGTGATTATATTATCACCCCATATAACGAAATTACATGAATTGGATACAAGCGGATCGGAGATCCATATGACCTCACCTGAGGTTATGTCTATACAGATAAGATAGGCGTTTTCGGGACAGTCCTGTGCATAGGTTCTGTGGAACAGATTAAGATACAGATAATTATCCTCGATCTTACAGTAATGGATACCTCTGTCGACATAGTCTTTATTTTCATATCCGGGTTCATAAAGGAAATCACTCAGATCGACTGTATACATCAGGGAATAATTCTCTTTTTCATATATATTCAGAACAGTCATAGTACCATAGCCCTTATCCCCGGTAAGCTCATACCACCACCGGTCGTCCGAATATGTGGTACCGGGCTGCGTTGTTCCCGTTTCTTCAAACCATCTGTCGGTATCCGTTATTTCATTTTCTTTGCAGCTTATTTCCTTAATGCTTATGGGAGTGTACGAATGTCCCATATTGGCCTCTGCGCTCTGATACGGCTTGGGATGATCGTTATAAATGCTGTAATATGGTCCAAGCCTTCCTGAGTCAGAGCTGTTATCCGGCTCCTCTCCGGCGTTATCACCGTAAGCTCCGTCCTTATCGTTTGCCAAAGGATATTCCATAATGCCGAGGTCTGCGATGCTCTCCCATTCCACAGGCTCTGCGTTTCTTATTTCATCGGTAACGCCAAGAGCAGCCTCATGATCCTCAACACGCTTCTTTATCTCATCCTGTTTATACCACTTAATGCCCTCTTTTTTGTATAATTCCTTAAATCTGCTGTCGGGTTCGACATCCCTCTCCTTTTCATCAAGGAAACAGTAGATATTCTTACTGTAATACTTGTCATAGGTGGCTTCATGATCATCATTTTCATCATAAATATATTCGTCAAAATTATAAATGTACACCATATAGCCGCCGGGCTCGAACTCATCATCCGGATAATCGTCTCTTTTATCCCCGTTCTTCATGTAATACTTGGGAATCATAGGCGTCTTTAGTCCCATATACTGTTCGAAATTATACAGAAAAATCCTCTTACCATCTTCATTAAAGAAATAATGATCGTTAACCCACAGTACAGCGCCGCCGGAACCGCCGTTAATCACATAACCCAGCTTGTTGAGATCCATAACACTGCGGTATCCCCACTCGTCACTGCCGATAAGATGAACCTCACCGTCATTGTAATTAAAGAAATATACCCGGTTGTAATCAGTGTTTAACATATATGTGAGCTGTACGGCCATCTCGGGGACACCGTCATTCCCACAGTCTATATAGGTATACTGAGCATCGGTAAGGCTGATATTATCATCATCTATATATGCCGCTTCGTTCCGGATATACATATCGATGATCTCGGAAAATGAGTACCTGTTTCCTTCCCTGAAATATCTGTCTTCGGAAATGTCAGAAACAGTAAGCTCTTTATCCGCAAGAAAGTCCATATATGCTGCCTTGATCTGCTCATCATCCGCCTTATCTGTTTTCTTTACTTTATCCTTAATATCTGAAAGTAAACTGTCCGCGTTTCCGTCAGTATCTGTCATGGCGGATGTAGCTTCAGCGGAAGCTGATCTGCTGCCGTCAGACCAGGAAACCATATCGGAGTCCTCCTCCTTTGCAGCAGCGGTTGAAGGTGATTCTTCATCTTTATTTTTTCCACAGCCTGCCACAGAGAAGAGCAGGATAAAACAGGACGATATCAGGATTGTTCTTATTAATGTGCTTTTCATTTGGAATCCCTTTAAAAGATATAGTGAACGGATTTAATTCGTTATTGTAATGATAGAACACTGTCGCTGAATGAGTTATGGTAAAGGTCGCTTACTTCCCATCCTTAAGCAGGCTCTCATGGTATTCGGTGAGCTTCGCTTTCTCGCTGTCGGGAAGCTCGGGGAACTTGGGGTCTATGTCTTCGAGAGCCTTAAGGATGATCGCGGAAACAAGATATCTTGTATACCATTTATCATCCGCAGGCAGTACATACCACGGACAATCCTCCGATGCGGTCTCGTTTATGGCCTGCTCGTAAACATCCTGATAATTCTTCCACAGCTTGCGCTCGCTTAAGTCGGAGGATGAGAACTTCCAGTTCTTGTCGGGATTCTCAAGACGTTCGAGGAAACGCTTCTTTTGCTCGCTCTTGGAAACATTGAGGAAGATCTTGACAATGCGATAACTGTTATCATACAGGTATTCCTCGTAATTCTTAATATGCTTATAGCGTTTTTTGAAGAAATCCTTCGAATCAAGCTTGGTTATCCTGTCGGCCATCTTATAGCCCTTGTTAAGCTCATGAACCTTAACGACAAGAACATCCTCATAATATGAGCGGTTAAACAGTCCGATCTTACCTCTTTCGGGCAGGCGTCTGTTGATCCTCCAGAGGAAATCGTGAGCCAGCTCCTCGGAATTAGGCTGCTTGAAGCTTACAACATCAATGCCCTGAGGATTGATTCCGCTCATGACATGCTTAACGGCACCGTCCTTGCCTGCAGCGTCCATGGCCTGAAGGACGATAATAAGTCCCTCCTTGCCTTCTGCATACAGCTTCTCCTGAAGAAGAGCTATTTTCTTGATATTTTCTGCCTGTTTAAGCTTGATGTCTTCCTTTACGACATCGTCCTTCTTGCTGTCGGTGTTGAAATCACCGAGCTTGATCTTCTTAGATCCGTCTACCTTGTACTTACCAAGTCCCATAGAAATTTCCTCCTTATATTAGCCTGTTATGAACAGTCATATTAACCAACCTTAAAAACCCTTCATCCCATGGTACTAATGTATCACAGAATGAAGGGTTTATCAAACTTCGCCATGTGGGGAACCGGAGAACCGTCCCCCGGTCCCTTCCCTCCCTTAATTAAGAAGTATCACCATGCGGGCGGTTTCAACCAGCGAGGTGCTGTTATCCATTGCTGTTTTCTGGAGATATCTGTGGGCCTCGGGCTCTGTCATGCCCTTGGTCTTAATAAGGATCTCCTTGGCTTTATCTATGTATTTCCGGTCCGCTCTGTCACGTGAATGCTTCATCACGCGGCCGTCGGAGGGATGCCTGAAATATTTGGAGGATTCACTGTCAATAGCCCGTATAAGCTCGGACATCTTAAGAGGAAGCTGCAGCCTGACTGCCGTCTCGGGGTACTCTACATTCATAATATTCCGCGACATTATAATGAGCCTGAAATACTTGGGTATGCAGTCATTTAATTCAATAAAGCTCATATCATTAAGGCGGCCGCCGCAGATGATCACACCGTTATCCAGCCTGCAGCTTTCATTAAGCGCATCTGCCGCAAGAGAGCAGACAAGATCGGGCCGGTAGCCATGCTTGTTCAGCAACCCGCCTATTTTGCGCGCTTCTTCAATTGTCGGCATTACAACAATGATACTGCTCATTATAAACCTCGGGATTTCACGTTTGCTGCTGACAGACTAGAATTTATACAGATAATTAATTATCTCCCAATCTGATACATCCCTCATGTATCGGTTCCATTCATTAAGCTTGCTTTCTGTATAAATACGGGCAAAATCATCTCCCACCACCTCGTTAATGAACGGATCATTTCCGGCACAGATAACGGCTTCCTTCAGGTTCTCCGGCATACCCTTAACGTTTATAAGTGGAAGGCGCATAGGGATATTGGCCCCGTTTCCCTCCTCTATTCCTTCAAGCCCGGCAGAGATACACAGAGCAAGTGCCAGGTAGGGATTGGCCGCTGAGTCCGGGAAGCGCAGTTCGACAGCAGGCTCGAACAGTCCCTCGCGTATACGCATGTAGGTAGTCCCGATGTCGTAGTCTGAGGTGGTCTTAGCTTCGTCGAGTGCCGCAAGTATTCTTTTATAGGAGTTGACTGTCGGGTTGGTATAAGCGCAAAGGGCTGTGGAATGCTTAAGTATGCCGTTTATAAAATCCCTTGTTATATCATTTATTTTGCCCTTATCTGCGTCCATAATGTTCACATCATCCTTAAAGACGGTGAAATTAAGGTGCATTCCCGAGCCGGCTTCGGCTGACTTGGGCTTGGGCATGAAGGTTGCATACAGGCCGAACCGCTTGGCAATAGAGCGTACTGCGAACCGGAAGGTCATAATTGCATCGGCTGCCTGAAGTGTACCGGCTTCCGTGAAATCGATCTCATGCTGCGCAGGTGCCTTCTCATGATAGGATGATTCGATCTCGAAGCCCATCTGCTCAAGCAGAAGTACCATTTCCCTTCTCGCATCTTCTCCGAAATCAACAGGACCAACGTCCATCATTCCCGCTTCCTCGTGCGTTATGGTAGTAGGCATTCCTGCCTCGTCCTGATGGAAGAGGAAGAACTCGCATTCAGGACGGATCATGAAGGTATACCCTTTGGCAGCTGCCCTGTCTATTACCTGCTTAAGGATGGTACGCGGGCTCATTTCATACAGGGTTCCGTCAGGATAGCATACGTCGCACATGAACTTGGCTACCTTACCCTGCTGAGGACGCCACGGAAGAATGGTGAAGGTGTCATAGTCCGGTTCGAGCACCAGCTCGCCCTCATAACCGCCCGGAGCGTTATCAAACAGGACGCTGCCGTCAATACGGTATTTATCTACCAGTATCTTGCTTAGCTGTCCGCTTGTGACGGCAACGTTCTTGAGGTTGCCGAACATATCCGTGAACTGAAGACGGATGAACTCCACGCCTTCCTCCTGAATCTTATTCATAATATCCTTTACTGTTGTCATGATCCTCATACCTCCTGGTTTACATAACAAGATTAATAAAAATGGCGTCCCGAAATAATCCGAAACGCCTTTGTTTCATGCTATTAGACTTATAAATCATAAACTAAGATAAGCTCAGGTGTCAAGTATAACGATAGTATATTATCCTTCCGATATCAATACAGAGGAAGGGGTCTTTTTTCAACATAATGTCCTTCCTCCGAGTCCCATTCCTCATGGATAATCACTCCGTACAGACCTGCTCTGTCCCGCTTAAGCGGGGCCTTTTCGAAATACTTACAGGCAGCATTATCCTTAGTGCTCTTAGGATCTGATGAACCCATCCTCTGCGGGGCACATACTTTATCAGCCTGATAGTGAGCTGTTTCGCAGTGTATACAGTCTGTACATTTATGTTTTACGGGTTCCCTTAGAATATCTTGCATCTCTGAATAGTCCTGTTTTAGTACCGGTTAATGGAACAATTCCCGTATTCATCGGTATATCCATACTTATACCCATATACTTATTAACACGTCCGGTATTACAATGCGTTCTTCATGCTCTGTACGTAGTCAAATACGCGTTCCGGGGCTCCGTCCTTCCCCTGTGCAATAAGCTTGATTATCGCAGAACCCACTATTGCGCCGTCTGAAATGGCTGCCATTTTGGCCGCCTGCTCCGGGGTGGAGATTCCGAAGCCTATGGCACAAGGAATATCGGTATTATCCCTTACTACTCTGATGATGGAATCAAGATC
>JAILNV010000072.1 GCA_024691125.1 Lachnospiraceae bacterium
ATATCCTAGTATTTTGACAACTTTAGGTAAAGAATGTAACTTACTATACAACGTGAGTGCGGCATGAACCTGCTCTTTGGAATAACGTGACGCCATAGTCTTTTACGGTGTCAAAGTGTCCAGGATTTTGTCCGCACCCCCGTTCTTTAAATCCAAGTTCGGAAGCCTTATCCGTCATTGCTTTGAGCATGATCCTTGCATATCCTTTTCCTCTGTGTTCCGGTTTGATAAACAGACGCTTTCCTTCACAGGCTGTATCACTTATTTTCCTTATGGCAACAGAGGCAACAGGCTTGCCCTCTTCGTATCCGATCAGTATTGCTCCACCGGAATAATACCCTGCCAGATTATTTAGTTCCTTATCAGATGAAACGAAGCAACTTTCCGTACCCTTAATATGCGAATATTCCACAAACAACTCTTTTATGATTTCAGAATCCGAACACTCTTTTACTTCGAATAGCATTAAACTCTTCTCCTTTTCCAAAAATTAAATCCCTACTTTTGAATATGATATCCTCCGTCGGCAAAGATATTTGTCCCGGTCATATAATCAGATCAATCCGATAACAGAAAAATAACAACCGACGAAATATCCCGCGGCATTTACAAGGCCGTCAATATGACTGTATTTTTCCATCACCCTGTCTCATCTCCTACAATACCCTGATTTCTTCGTATTGTTCTCATCACAATTTACAAGATTTTCTATATACTTTTTAAAACTGGCTAATGTCTTCGTATTTAAGGAATAGTAATGCCATTTTCCCTCTTTTCGATCATTAACTATACCGGATTCCACCAGTATTTTCACATGATGAGAAAGAGTCGGCTGCGTTATCTCAAATCTTTCGAGCAGTCTGCAACCGCATTTTTCTCCTTCCGAAAGCACCTGCACTATCTCAAGTCTGTTTGAATCGGAAAGTGCCTTACAAATCAACACAACATCCATTTTTTTCATACCGCTTTACCTCACATTGATAATTATCTATGTATAATATATGCAATATATAGATGATTGTCAATGTGTTTTTAAAAACAAAAAAACACCTTCTCTATTTTTTCAAGAGGAGAAAGCGGTCTTTTTTTCGATTCGGACAATATTTAATCCTGCGGATAAACAAATCCATAGGTTATTTAATTATACCCCTTACCTTCATGGCTAATATACGTCGAACCATTGATTTTTCCAGCTTTGTGGGCATCAGATATAATTAAAGGAGCCTTCTTTCGAAGGCTCCTTAAAAACACCTAATCTGTCTTACTACTCGGACTACTTCGAAAGAGCATTGATTATTTCGGAATAGGTCATGCTGTTATAACTTTTTGGATTGACAAAACTTATCGCCTTATTCTGATCAAAGCATGCATCAAAAGCTGAACCATACTGTTCAGATGTCACTTCCTGATTGTCAATATAATATTTTTTTTCAAAGCTGTCATCATCATAACCACCATAACTGTATGCGCCATTAAAAATCGTCGTCAGTTTTCCATCAGAAAGTTTGTAAACGGTATACGTATGTGTACCACCACTTTCGGGATCTCCGGTTTCATCACAATCACAGATAAGACCTTCACCCGGAATAAATCTTCCGTCAATAGCCATTCTCTGTTGCGCACATAAAAGTTCCACCGCTTTACCGTCATGGAATGTATAATACCAGACAGTACAATTATCTAATACGCAAACAAGCTCCGGGATATCGTCACTGTCAAGGTATATCAGCGCCCAGTAGTCTCTTTCGGAATTATAATTTGATCCGTTGATAGTATCCTTGTATGCCTGCTTCCAATCAGCGTTGTTCTCGGCAGCAGGGGCATCGGTTGGTTTCCCGGAAAGATAAGCTACTATCTCGCTGTATTTATAATACATGCCACTCGTCCCAAGCCCGTCTGTTGCTTTTGAATAATCATAATATTGGCTCATCTTTTTATCATAGTCAGCCTTGTTCTTACACTTATAGCTTTCTATATCATCTCCGACACCATTTCCATACTCATCCCATTCATCCCAGAAATAGTAATCCGGATGCTCATAATCAAAATCCCAATAGGCAATTGTTCCGGCACAATCCTGCGAAAAACCTGATGATTTCAACAAACAAACAATCTCATTGCGACCAGAATGACCACCCGTCTGCCAAATTAATTTTCCTTCGCGCTCGATATACGATATTACTCCACTGTAAAGTCCCGGTGTCGGATTCATAGAAGCAATTTCAGCAAATTTTTGAAGTTTTCCATTATGATAACTTGCGAGAAGCTCTGATCCGGCACCTATTACCAGCTCCGGAATATCGTCTCCGTCAATATAAATCAGTTTAAAATAAAAATAGTCATCACAGGCGGCTTCATTAAAGTCGCCATTATAAACATCCGAATATTCATCCCAGTGCTCAGATAACACTTTGTCAATATATTCCAGATATGCCGCTTTCCACTCATCCTCATCCACCGCATCAGCTGGATTATTCTTGTCATCCACCGGTTCAGAAATGACGGGTTCTGGCTGCACTTCTTCAGATTCAGCCTCTACCGGCGGTGTTACCTCTGATGAAACGTAAACTTCAGAAACCGGCGGTACTTCACTGACTTTATTGCATCCAGCCGTCATCAAAGCTACAGCCATCATAATACCAATAAGCAAATATGTCTTTTTCATATTCGTCTCCCCCTTCAAAGAATTGGATAAAAACAAGAAAATTGTAGCATTTAAAAAGGAAATATACAATCCGCCAAAACTTCGATGTGATAATAATCTGCCATATCGACAAGGGGATATTTTTTTAGCCGTGGTTTAACAAATTTTAGCTTATTTTATAAAAAACTTTTTCACCAATTTGTGATGAAGAAATACCATAACCGGAATAGGAATAGGAATAAGCGTACCTATACATAACGGAATTAAGGAGTATAAGCTATTTCCTCCAATAAAAGCAGAACAAAATCATGAACCAATGATACAAATGCCATAAATAATCCACATTACGCCATGTTTCTTATTCCATGAATTGACATCTGATAGTTGTTCTGCTTTTGGGGGTTTTTCTCCTGTATAAAAACCAACAGGTTCCTTACTCTTTAGCTGACTAACTCCAATTCCAAGCATTATCATTGCAACTATACAAAAAATCACACCAGAAATAATTGTTCCAGCCATCTTTTTTCCTCCGTTAAACTGATGATAATACTTGCTGATATGTAATGACCTCCTGTCAAGCGAAAAATGATAGGAATCACCACAAATTTATTTAGTTGTTGCTGAAGGCACCTTGAAAGAGCCTCGGGGTATCAGTTCCCGGCATTGGCCACTCTGATATACGTGGATTGGTTACCTACAGGTCAATGGTCCGCCGTGAGCTCTACCGTCTAAGGGCGTGGATCACAGATTGCTCTGTGCCAACATAGTAAGTTCGTAGATAGCTCGTACCTTGAAATGGCCGAAGCCCTTTCAAGATGTCTTCAGTTGTTACTTTTAGTAGTGGCTAATGTAAATGGCGTATGCCATCTTACATTGGCTTATTTATCCGCCATAACAGCGGGATGACAATGTCAAGGTTGCAAAGCACCGCTTTAGCGGCTTGACCTTGACTTTGGAATCACGATGTTATACTCATGCAATGTTATCCGTCATCATGCCCCACATGAAGCATGCGAGTTCTCTTGCTACTGCGGATTTTGCTACGTTGTGCTTCTTGCTTTTGCCCAAAACCATTTTATAAAAGCGACGCCGTAAACGTTCATTAGCTTTATCCGCATATGCGATTACCTGAGGTGAATTGCCTGCTTGCT
>JAILNV010000172.1 GCA_024691125.1 Lachnospiraceae bacterium
GGGTGGTTATAGCGGTCATGGCAGTGCTTACAGGAATATATGTTGTCTTCGGAGGATACATGGCAACAGCCATCAACGATTTCATACAGGGAATAATCATGCTGATAGGAATTACTGCCGTAATCCTTGCAGTACTTAACGCTCATGGCGGACTGATCAGTGCCATGCAGGAGCTGTCGACCGTGGAATGTGAGGGCTGGGCAGGAGGAGCTTATACTTCTTTCCTTGGACCCGATCCGATGGCGCTAGTGTTCGTTGTAATACTTACATCACTCGGAACATGGGGGCTTCCACAGATGGTAGGAAAATTCTATGCAATAAAGAGTGAGAAGGATATTCATAAGGGAACGATAATCTCTACATTCTTTGCCATGATAGTGGCAGCAGGCTGTTACTTCCTCGGAGGTTTCGGACGGCTTTATGCAGATAAGATCAGCTACAATCCCTCCAACGGCAAGCCTCTTTTCGATACGATCGTTCCGGCCATGCTGTCAACGCTTTCACCTGTGATCATCGCAGTGGTAATAGTACTCGTCCTTTCGGCATCAATGTCGACCCTTTCATCACTGGTGCTTACCAGCAGCTCGACGCTGACGCTTGATGTTATCAAGCCGGCTTCAAAGAAGGGGATGGATGAGAAGAGACAGGTGTTTATCATGCGGCTGTTTATAGTATTTTTCATTCTTGTTTCCGCAATTATCGCAGTGGTTAAGGATGCCTTCCCGGGTATAACCTTTATCGCACAGATGATGGGTGTTTCGTGGGGAGCTCTTGCAGGAGCCTTCCTTGCACCGTTCCTCTATGGCCTGTACTGGAAGGGTGCGACAAGGGCATCGGTGGCAGCCTGCTACATCTGGGGCTGCGGTATAGCGATCATCCAGCTTATCGTAACTCTTGGCGGAGTGGATGTAAGCTCATGGGGGCCGGTAATAGGGTATATCTTCAAGTCTTCGATCAATTCAGGTGTTGTTGCCATGGTAGGTGGACTTATAGTAGTACCGCTTGTAAGTACATTTACAAAGAAGGAAGATGCGAAGAAGATCGATGAGATGTTCACATGCTTTGACAAGAGGGTTCAGGTACCGGTTAAAGAGGCACTGGACTGATTCCGGAGTTTATTCAGAGGCAGGGCAAACGCCCTGCATTTTTTGATCGATTTAAGCAATTTTAATACATTATTGCGCAATTTGGACACTTGAAATACAGAGGGTAATCTGATAAAATATTCTGTGCTTTATGCGGATATGGCGGAATTGGCAGACGCGTCAGATTTAGGTTCTGGTGGGAATACCCGTGCAGGTTCAAGTCCTGTTATCCGCATTTGAGCGGGTTCGGTCTCGGATTTAAACAGTAGTATATGTAAAGGAACTTTGATAAAATATGAATCACAAAAGTAGCAGTCCCGAACAGCCTTCTTGCGTGCTGCTGTGTGGAAAAACCGAATTACTTGACTATGAGACGCTTAAACAGATAGCACAATATTATAACGTGGTTGTTTCCGGTGAGAGAATAGACAGGGATATATACCGCAAGAAATTAACACGTAAGATACACATATACAACGAGGATCCCACGTCCGAGAATTTCAGAAAGATAACTTATGCATATTCACCGGATGTAATATGGTATTTTTCGGGCTTTGCCGATGGCGGAGACGGCCTTGACAACGAAAGCAGGAAGATAGAGAAGCTGATTGAATGCTGCGTTGCCAATGAAGTGCAGAAGCTCATAGTCATATCATCAATTAACAGCCTTAATTATACCCCACTTACGGAGCAGAAGATGATCATCGGGAAGGAGTTCGCATCTCCCCGATCCTTTGACTGCGCCAAAATGGAAGAGCTTGTGAGCTTCAACGCAGGCAGGGGTCAGATAAGGACTATCATTGTAAGAACACCGTATTTAGCAGGTAAGACAAGCAGGAATAATTATCTTGGCAGCATATTTGCCGATATGACGGAACACGGTGCCGTATCATTCCCCTATAACGAAAAACAGATGATAGATTTCTTCTCATTAAGAGATCTGTGCGAGCTGCTCATTTCGATAACCGAGGAAACCATGGATACCACGGGAGAGTATACCATGCTCAGCGGTTATCAGACCACCTATGAGGAATTCGGCTCGATGCTTAAGGGACTTGATGCCACGGTTAAGCTTGAGTACGACAGACCATCTGTCTACAATCTTGTGCTGAACAAGGAACGTGAGGCGCAGAGGGTCAGGGAGAATTACGGCTTTATAGCTGCTGATAATGTGCTCGACGGATTAAATGAGGCTTACAATGAGTATTCAAGAAACGTTGTGAGAAGATCCGCGCTTAAGGAGAAGCTTGGCAGGATCATGTCTCTTGTATCGGAAAATACCCTTAAGTTCGCGGAGCTGATAATACTGTTCATAGCAGTTCAGTATCTTCTTAAATACACTTCGGATTCGGTATATTTCAAATATGTGGATCTCAGGCTTTTCTTTGTCGTGATCCTCGGAATGACCCACGGAATGCATATAGGGATCCTGGCCGGGGTTCTTGAATGTATTTCACTTATCTTTGTGTACAGGCAGACCGGAGTAAACGGCACTATGCTGTTCTATAACGTTGATTACTGGCTGCCCTTCGCCATCTATCTGATGACCGGAGCCATTACAGGATATATCACGACTGCGAAGAATCAGAAGCTGTCATTTATGGAACAGGAGACTGCGGCGCTGCAGGATAAGTATATGTTCCTCAATAACGTGTATATGTCAGTCATAGACAACAAGGAGGAATATAAGCGGCAGATCCTTGGTTATCAGGACAGCTTCGGTAAGATATTCGAGGCAGTCGAGAAGCTTGACAGTTCTGTTCCTGCCGACATTTTCATGAACGGCGTCAATACTCTCGAGCGCATACTTAACAATCGCAGCATAGCGATCTATACCATGGATGAATGGCAGAAATTTCTGCGTCTTGTAGCCTGCTCCAGGGATATGATGACCAGATTGACCAATTCGGTCAGCATCGATGACTTCAGGATAATATACGATGAGATAGCGGCTAAGGGCACATGGAAGAATACCGATTTCAAGCCGGGGCTTCCCATGTATGCTTACGGAATAGTGGAGAATGGCAAGATCCGGCTGATGATCTGTCTGTTTGAGGCCGGTCCGGAACAGATGGGACTGTATTATATGAACCTGTTCACTATCCTTTGCAGCCTTATAAGGGTTTCATTTCTGCGTGCGCTTGAATATCAGGAAGCTATCGAGGATGAAAAATATTACAGGGATACAGAGGTCCTCATACCATCCTTCTTCGAGGATGAGCTTAATTCGCAGAGGAAGATGGCTGAGGCCGGAGTGGCAAGCTATATCCTGCTTCAGATAGAGGAATCAGACGTCACGAGCTTTGATAACTGCCTTAAGGGTCTCATAAGGCACAGCGATATGGCCGGCGCAGGTTATGACGGCAACTATTACCTGCTTCTTACCCAGACCAACAGGGATATAGTAGGCATAGTAGGCAAGAGACTTTCAAAGCATAACATTAAGTATACGGTTGTGGAGGGAATGTAGCGAATGCACTTTATCGTGATCTTCATTATGATCCATATAATTGTCTGCGCCGTGGTTCTGTGCCTGAGGATACTGCGGATACTGAAGTGCGGTTATATAAATATTTTCATTGCCTTCTTTGTTCCCGTATGGGGAATGGTGATGCTCATACGTAAGCGATATTCGGACAGGCACTCCGAAAGAGAGGGCGAAGAGATCGATGCCAGGATGCCGACGGCGGAATTCGAGAAGAAGAGCATCCCGATCGATCGGGATGAGAAGGATATAGTACCTCTTGCCGAGGCGCTTGCCGTTAATGACAGCGTTACGCGAAGGGACATAATGATGGACATCCTCTACAGCGTGAACAAGAGCATTGTTGTAGAGAATGATGAGCTTAAGGAGAAGGTCGTTCCCATTGAGGAGGCTCTTGTCGTAAATGATACCGCAACCAGAAGAAATCTGATCATAGATGTCCTCTATAACAATCCCAGTGAGTATGTGGCGCAGCTTAACGATGCCAAGGAAAATAAGGACACAGAGGTAGTACATTACGCCGCTACGGCGCTTGCGGAGATACAGAAGGACTTCGACCTTAAGTTCCATGACATCATGTTAAGGAAGGCAGAGAATCCCGATGATGAAGCAACTGACAATGAGTATCAGATCCTTCTTGAGAATTATATCGCCAGCGGGCTGCTGGAGGGTGATGCGCTTAAGAACCAGCTCAGGAATTATTCCAACCTTCTTGATAAGAAAATAGGCAGGAAGGGAACCAAGGGAAGATGGACACTGCTTAACAAGAAGGCAGATGCGGATCTTAAGCTTAGGGATACGGAAGCGCTTGATAAGGATGTCGTTCTTATGGCAAAGCGCTGGCCCGAGCATGAGAATGTCTATATGTATAAGATGCAGAGTGCCATGCTTAAGAGGGACAGCCGGCGCATAAGGGAAATAATAAAGGAAATCCGGGAAAAGAATATCTATCTTTCGGCTGAGCTGCGTGGACTGGTTCAGTTTTGGGATGAAAAAGCAGGATGAAGAAACTGTTTGGGAGAGAAAAAAAAGAAAAGCTTAAGAATGCCACTCATATAAATATGGGCGGCGTATATGTTCTCGGAGTAATGTACGTCATATTTATGGTGGTGCTTATTGCGGTTCAGGCGAATGTCAGGTATACGATACGTGCAGACCGCCTTACCCTGCTTCCGAGGGAGGAGCTTGCTAAGCTTAAGACAGAGCAGCTTGAGCGGATGGGCAGCTCATTTCAGATAATACAAAACGGTCAGTCTGAAGCGGACGGAACTGCATCACAAACAGAACAGGACACCCTGCAGGAGCAGGAGATACAACCCGGAACAGATGAAGCTGCAACACAAACGGAACAGGACATTCAGCAGAAGCAGGACGTACATAAGGACACCCTCCTTGTTATAGAGGAAGGTGATGCAGGAAGCGAGAAGGCGCAGAAGCTGTATATCCCGGTCTTCTCACAGATGAAGATAGATTTCGATGTGTGTACTGCCGAGGCCTTCGAGCCTGAGATGATCCCTGAATACGATAAGATAGTTCTGGCAATAACCCACTATCCCCTGCTTGCGGATACGATAGCAGCTCTTAAGGTCTGGGTGAAGCAGGGAGGGAGCCTTATGATAGCTTATCCGCCCGAGGTTTCCGGAAGCTATCAGACTCTTTATGAGATCCTCGGCATTAAGGACAGCGGGGATACCACTCTGGTTGAGGGGCTTCACTTTGATAAGAACTTCATGATCGGCGGTACGGCAAAGGATTACTATATAATAGATGCCTATGACTGCTCGCTGGGTCTGTCGATCACCGATGACTGTGAGGTATATATCCGTTCGACTGATGAATACTCCGTGCCGCTTGTATGGCGCAGAAAGGCCGGAGAGGGAACCATAGTCGTAGATAATTTCGGCATCCTCGAGAAGGCATACAGGGGAATACACTGCGCAGCTTACAGCCTGATGGGAGACTACTGCATATATCCCGTAATCAACGGCGCTGCCTTCTATATAGATGATTTTCCTTCGCCGGTTCCCGGAGGCGACGGACAGTATATAACCAGGGATTACAATATGTCCATCAGCGATTTCTATTCGCAGGTATGGTGGAATGACATATATGAGCTTGCGAAAAAACATAATATTTATTATACGGGCCTTGTGATAGAGGATTACTCCAATCAGGTAAGCGGTGAGTTCGTAAGAAACCGTGAAGTCAGAAGATTCCAGTATTTCGGAAACATGCTGCTGCGCTCAGGCGGTGAGATAGGTATACATGGCTACAATCACATGCCGCTTGTGCTTGAGAACTTCGATTACAAAGATCAGTACGACGCCTATATCCAGTGGCCATCGGTTGAGGATATGAGGAATGCGCTTGATGAGGTGCTTGATTTTACGCACGATCTGTTTAAGGATGAGGAGCTGCTGGTTTACGTGCCGCCCTCAAACGTTCTGTCCAAGGAGGGCAGGGAGCTCCTGAACGAAACATCGATCCGTTCCGTGGCAGCCGTTTATCTTTCGACGGATATGGCCTTCGAGCAGGAATTTGAAGTATCTGAAGACGGAATGATCAACTGTCCGAGGATCACATCCGGATGTGTTATAGATGAGTATATGGAGCTGGCGGCTCTGTCGGAGCTTAACCTGCATTTCGTCAATACGCATTTCGTTCATCCCGATGATGTGCTGGATGAGGACAGAGGAGCGCGCCTTGGATGGGCGAAGCTGTACAAGAATCTGTGCAGCTATTATGACTGGCTGTATAAGGTGAGCCCCAAGATAAGAAATATGACGGGAACTGAGCTGGCAGCGGCTGTGGAGCATTACGATCTTGTAGAGGTAAACAGGTCGTTTGCGGATGATAAGCTCACATTAAAGCTTGATAATTTCAATGGTGAGAACTGGATGCTGTTCCGCATGAATAACGGTGAGAAGCTGTTAAGAGTCCGTGGCGGCGGCTTCGATGAGGTAGCCGACGGACTGTATCTTATACGTTGTCTTAAGGATGAAGTAGAGCTGGAGATATATAAATAAATGAGAATCTGTGTGATCCTGGAGGGCTGTTACCCGTACGTTACCGGCGGTGTATCAACCTGGATACATCAATATATGAAGGCAATGCCGCAGCATGAGTTCGTCATCTGGGCTCTGGGTGCCGATGCGTCACAGAAGGGCAAATATAAATACGAGCTGCCCGATAATGTTGTGGAAATAAAAGAAGTATTCTTAAATGATGCCCTTAAGAAGTCAGGCAAGGTTAAGAAATACCGTTTCACGGATGAAGAGATAAACACCCTTCATGATCTTATCGACTGCAACAGGCCTGACTGGGAAATGCTGTTTTCAATGTATGCCGACAACAGGATAGATCCGCTGTCCTTCCTGATGAGTAAGGACTTCCTTGATATCCTGACGAATATATGTGAAGAGGAGTACACCTATACGGCATTCTCGGATTTCTTCCATACGATAAGGTCGATGTTCCTGCCGGTATTGTACATACTGCATACGGATATTCCCAAGGCGGATATCTATCATTCGATAGCGACAGGCTACAGCGGGATACTTGCAAGGCTCGGAAGCTATAAATATCACGTTCCGTATATGATAACCGAACACGGCATTTATACCCGTGAACGTGAAGAGGAGATAATAAGAGCCAAGTGGGTGCTCCCGGCGTTTAAGAGATTCTGGGTAAGATTCTTTTACATGCTCTCGGCAGGCGCATATGAAAAGGCGACAATGATAACAAGTCTTTACGCCGGAGCGATGAAGATACAGATAGACATGGGCTGCGATCCCGACAAATGCGTCTATATAGGTAACGGCATACACTACGAGAGGTTTAAGGACATACCGCCCAAGGAACCGAACGGGTATGTTGATATAGGAGCGGTACTCAGAATAGCTCCGATCAAGGATGTCAAGACCATGATCTATGCCTTCGCGGGCGCCAAGGAGAGAGTTCCGAATGCCAGGCTGTTCATAGCGGGACCCGAGGATGACAAGCAGTATTCGCAGGAATGCTATGATCTTGTTGAGAGGCTGGGAGTTAAGGATATCATTTTCATGGGCTCCATAAATGTTGTGGAGCATATGGGAGATTTTGATTTTACGGTGCTCTCAAGCATATCGGAGGGCATGCCCCTGTCGGTGCTTGAATCCTTCGCATCCGGAAGGCCCTGCGTCACGACCGATGTCGGGAACTGCCGTGAGCTTCTGTTCAAGGTGGCGGAGAAGGATTTCCTCGGAAGCGCCGGTTACTGCGTTCCGCCGATGGATGTACAGCAGCTCAGCAATGCGATGGTCAATATGTGCAACCAGCCTGAGAAACGCTATAAGATGGGGCTTGTTGCAAGAGAGAGAGTCGCGAAATATTTTCTGCATGAAGAGATGATACGTAAGTATCTTGAAGTATATGATGAGGTATTCAAAAGATGGCAGGGATAGGCTTCAGCCTTAAGAAGCTCTTTAAGAAAAAGGGAATACTTAACCTGTGCAAGGCGTACGGTTACTCGGGAATAGTTACGATAGGGCCGATGATCTTAGGCGTATGCCTTCTCGTCGGTATGGCCTTTGTTGCCAGGATGGGAGGCATGAGCGACCATGACAGGGAGCTGCTTAACTGTATGCTCACCTACAGCCTTCTGGTCGCTCTGTTTGTGACCAACTGGTTTAACATGGTCGTGACCCGTCATGTTTCCGACATGATATTCGAGAGGCATGAGGAGAAGGTCATTCCGTCATTCTTCGGTTCGGTGGCGGCGGAGCTGGTGATATGCTTCATTATGTACGGGATATTCCTTCTGTTTGCCGGTGCGAAAGCCTCACAGAGCATACTCTGCCTGTGGCTGTCCATGGTGCTCATCGTGGTATGGACAGAGATGATATATCTGACCGCGCTTAAGGATTTCCAGACGATCGTGCTTACTTTTGCGCTGTCCTTAATGACGGGATTCCTCGTTGCGCTGATACTCGTGGTTATCGGATGGATAAGCGTCGAGACCTGCCTTCTGTGCGTTATCTTAGGATACGGTATCCTGGCTGCCAGGCAGTTTAAGCTGATGCTTGATTATTTCCCGAGGAGTGAAGGCAGCAATTATTCATTTCTCTACTGGTTTGATAAATATCCGGCGCTTGCGGCGTCGGGCGGCATGGTCGGAATAGGGCTGTTCAGCCATATCGTGATAATGTATTTCGGCCCGTTAAGGGTGCAGGTGCAGGGACTCTTCTACGGTGCTCCCGAATATGACGTTCCGGCACTTCTTGCCTTTACTTCGCTCCTTATAACAACAGTCAGCTTCGTAGTATCCGTTGAGGTTAATTTCTATCCCAGATACAGCAATTACTACGGACTCTTCGGAGATAAGGGAGCCATAAAGGATATCAAGCTTGCCGGTAAGGAAATGCTTGATATGCTTAAGAGAGAGCTTGTCTATCTTGGCTGCAAGCAGATGTTCACAACGGTACTTTTTGTGGTGGTGGGTCCCCCGGTGATAGAGTATTTTATCCCGGGAATGAGTTCGCTGTCCATATCGATATACCGCTTTCTGTGCGTAGGCTACGGCTCCTACGCGATAGCTAATTCGCTTATGTTGATAGAGCTGTATTTTGAGGATTATACCGGTGCGTTTATAGGAACCACCCTATTTGCAGTCTTAAGTACTTCGATAAACATCTGGCAGATACTTAAGGGTGATGTACATTACTTCGGAGTGGGATTCTTCATAGGCGCCATAAGCTTCTTCTTCAGTTCGCTCATAAGGCTTCACTGGTATACGGGCAGGCTGCCATACTTCCTTCTGTCAAGGCAGAGCCTTGTGCCGGATACGGAGAAGGGACTGTTCGTGACGATAAGCCGCATCCTTGATAAGCATCAGGAGCGCATAAAAGAGAAGATGAATAAGAAGCTGTCAGCCAAAGCCGGTAATCTACTGAAACAGGAGGGGCTTAAGCACTGATGAGAGTAAGACCCGGAGCTGGATCAAAAGTGAAAAAGAAACCGGAAACAAAACGGAAAACGAAAGCATTCATCGCACTCCTGCTGCTTGCCGCTATGTTGCTTGAATCATGTTCTCCTGTGGGAACGAAGAAAGCAGAGGATAATAAGAAGTCATCTGCGAAAGCCTTCAATAAGACCGAGCCTGTCAGCGTAGACAGGGTGGAGAAGGCGAAGAAGACAGAGCTTAATCTTACAGAGAAGAAGGATATCTATGATGATGACCGCGATGAAGCCTCCGTCATAACGATGTACCTTACGGTAAGCAGGGGAAACAGGACGGACGGAAGCGATCATACGTGGTCAGAGATAAACACCTTCTCACAGGATGACTATGACAGAATGGGAGTAGACCGGTATAAGGCAGAGGGCCTTCTTCAGATAGATGAGACCGGAAACGGGATAACGAAGGATTCCTACGGATACGGCGAGATCGTACCCAATGTTTCCGTTCAGGTAAGAGGACAGACATCCACAAGGGCGGATCAGAAGAATTACAAGATACGCATAAAGGACGGCAAGGAGGAGTTCAGGGGTCAGCGGACCCTTAACCTTAATAAGCACCGGAGTGAGCCTTACCGCTTCCTTAACAAGCTCTGCTACGATCTTATGGATCCCATTCCCCAGCTTATGGGCGCAAGGACGCAGTTCGTCCACCTGTATGTTAAGGATGCTACGGGAGACGGCACACCGAAGGAATATCCCGAATGGGAGGTGGCTCCCGAGGTCATCGACGGCTATGAAGACTACGGTCTGTTCACCATGGTGGAGCAGATCAACAGAACTTATATGAAGACCCATGGGATGGATGAGAACGGACATCTGTATAAGGTGACCTTCTTTGAGTGGAATAAATATGAGGAGGTCATGGTCCCAAAGGACGATCCTTCCTTTGATAAGGATGCATTTGAGGATTATCTTGAGATAAAGGGTGACGGGGATCCCGCCAAGCTCCAGAACGTACTTAATAAGATCCATAATTACACCATACCCATAGATAAGATAGTGGATGAGCATTTCGATGCCGAGAATATCTGCTACTGGATGGCCTTTAACATTCTGGTGGGCAATTATGATGTGGGAGCGAGGAATCTGTTTATTTACAGCCCGCTTAATTCACAGCGCTTCTACATGATATGCTGGGATATGGACGTTGCATTCAAGTCATCATATAACGAATGGTCGGGCTACAGTGACGGAGTATCGTGGGAATGCGGGATGACGCAGTTCCTGGTGGTGACGCTTGTCAACCGTATGATGAAGGAAGAGAAATACAGGAATATGCTCAGTGCCGCAGTGGATGATATTTATCACAATTATCTGACTGCGGATAAGGTAAACGAGAAGGTGGCAGCATACCGGGCTGCGATAAAGCCATTTCTGTACCGGGCTCCCGATGTCAATCATCTTCAGCTTGACGATATGCAGGTATATGATGAGCTGACCTCTAAGCTTGGCTCGGAGGTGGATCGTAATTATGAGATATTTAAGGAGTCGCTTAAGAAGCCGTGGCCCTTCTATGTGGATATGCCCAAGGCCAATAAGGAAACAGGAAAGCTTATCTTAAGCTGGGGAATATCATATGATATTAACGGGGAAAATGTTACCTACGATTATAAGCTGGCAAGAGATTATAAATTCGCTGATGTGATAAGCCATGGTGAAGGTCTGGAGGTTCCTCTCGTGACGGTTCCTCTTCCGGAAACGGGAAAATATTATCTTAAAGTCACGGCTGCCAATGAATCCGGTTATACCACGGACTGCTTCGATTATTACTCCGTGGATGATTACGGTAAGAACTACGGATGCTATGGTTTCGTGATAAAGAAAAGCGGTGAGATCGATATTGAATCAGAAGAGTAGTATGGTTGAAAATAAAGTGTTTCGGGAGTATCAATCTATGTCTGTTACCGGGAAGCTGTTAATCTGTCTGTTGCTGCCGGCGTTATGCCTTATGCTGCTTAGCGGGTGCTATGGGGCATCTGCCACAGAGCAGACGGAGGATAAATATATTAAGGCTCCGATAAGTGAATCGCTTAAGATTAAGGATCTGGATTCACTCTACCGTTATATGCCTACGGAACAGGTGCTGTATCTTACAGTGGGAAGAGGACTGTCGGAAGAAAGCGGAGAACATACATGGCAGGAAATAAACGCACATGACCTTGCGTGGTATAAGTCCAATGATACGGACATATATGAATGCAATGCGCTGGTGCAGTTCGGTAATGAGGAGGGGCCTGCATCCGGTAACTTTGGTTACGGGAATATGGCCAACAATGCGACCGTAAGACTGTACGGGATGAATGCGTCGGCAAGACAGCAGAAGAGCTACAGGATCAGGATCAATCAGGGAAACGGTAATGTTTCGGGAATGAAAGCCTTCTTTCTTAACAAGAGCTTCACAGATCCTTTCAGATTTACCGGTAAGCTGTGTTCCGATCTTATCACGCAGATAGACGGACTTATGTCGGTAAGGACGGGCTTCGTCCATCTGTATGTAAGAGATGAGAGTACCGGGCCGGATGCGATGTTTGTGGATTATGGACTGTACACTATGATCGAACCGGTTAATAAAAGATATCTCTCCAACAGAAGCCTGGATGATTCGGGAGAGCTGTATAAGGCGGTTGATTTTGATTTCGGAAGACATGAGAACGTTATCATGCAGCCAACGGAGGAGAGATTTGACACGGAAGCCTTCGAGGAGCTTCTTGAAGCCAAAGGAGCCAGTGATTATACTAAGCTTATAAATATGCTTGATACCCTTAACGATCCGTCGATACCGGTTGAGGATGTGATAAACAGATTCTTTGACAAGGAAAGCCTTTATGATTTCCTGGCCTTAAACATACTTGTTGACAACAAGGATACGGATACGACGAACTTCTATCTGTACAGTCCCACCGGAACCGAGAAGTTCTATATAATTCCATGGGATATGGACGGAGCTCTGAGGCGGGATTACGAGCTGTACAGGGATCCTTCCTATTCCGAGGGGTGGGAGAAAGGAATATATCTGTATACGGACTCACTTCTGTTCTCGAGGATAATGAAGAGTCCGACATGCATCAATGAACTGAGTGAACATATCGCCACCCTGCATGAAGGAGTGCTTTCGGGCGAGAACGTTGTAAGGATGGCAAGGGAGCTGGCCATGAATGTTAAGCCGCATCTGTATGTCCTTCCCGATATGACCTTCGCAAGAGTATCAAGGCCCGCTCACGACCAGCTGGTCGAGCAGCTTAAGCCGCAGATGGATTATAATTACTTCGCTTATTATGATACGCTGGAGACCCCGTGGCCTTTTCACATTAAGGATCCGGAGAATGTTAACGGTCATGTGAAGTTTTCATGGGATGAATCATTTATGCCGGCAAAGGGAGAGGGAATGTCTGACGACGATATAACCTACACCGTTGAACTGTCCGATACATGGGACTTTGAACACGTGATAAAGACGGCGGGTAATCTAAGGACGACATCCTTTGATGCAGGTGTAATGTCACCGGGGCAGTATTTCGTTAGGATAAGCGCCGTTTCACCGGACGGTATTTCGCAGAGTGCATATGAGTATTACAACACTGAGCTTAAGACCACGGTTAACGGAGTGATGTGCTTCTATGTATTTGAGGACGGAAGCGTAGTAAGATCGGAATTCGAGTAACCGGAATTCAGGTAAAGGGATGCTGATAAGCGGAAATGCGAAGTATTATGAGAATATGCGGGCAGGCTGTTAAGAAGCGGCAGCGTCCGCCGGGCGCAGGCAGGGGACAGGATGAGTGACATACGAATCTTCAGAAATGAATGGAAATACATAATCTCACACAGTGAAGCAGATCTTCTGAAAGACAGGCTGCTTAACGTTCTTACCCTTGATCCGCATGCGGGCAGGACAGGGTATGAGATAAGAAGCCTCTACTTCGATGACTATGGCAACTCCGCCTATAATCAGAAGCTTATGGGCGTGTATGCCAGGAAGAAATGGCGCATAAGGATATATAATTACAGTGACAGCGTAATATCACTGGAGAGGAAGATAAAACGCGGCAATTACATATATAAGGAGTCCGCGAGGCTTTCAAGAGATGAGGCAGAGAAGCTTATCGAAGGCGATTACGGCTTCCTGTTAAAGCGGGAGGAGAACCTGTGCAGGGAGTTCTTCGCCGAATGTAATTTCAACCTGATGAAGCCTAAGGTGATCGTTGATTACAGGCGCTTTCCCCTTGTGATGGATGAGGGAACGGTAAGGATAACCTTCGACAGTGAGGTATGCGCGGCTGTCGGAAGCTATGATATATTCGACAGGGAGCTTGTGAAGCTTCCGGCTCAGGAATATGACAGGGAAGTGCTGGAGGTCAAATATACCGAATTCCTTCCCTACAGCGTTAAGAAGCTTCTGCCGATGCAGGGAAGCGAGTTCAGCGCATTTTCCAAATACGTGGTCTGCTTTGAGGCGGCCCATCACATAACCGATGTGACTGCCGGAATAAGCAAGGCTCATATATACAATTTCTGAATAAATGTATACATAGGAAGAGGAGACGAAAATGAACACTAATGATTATTTCAAGAAATCGGTGCTGGAGTCATTTAACGCAGGGAACGGACTGACAGTTGATTTCATAATATCAGCAGTCATTGCCATGGCGATAGCGATAGGCTTAGGGCTGCTCATCTATCTGATATACAGGCAGTTCTACGGAGGTGTTGTGTATTCCCAGGCCTTCGCGATGACGTTAGTCGGAATGACGGTGCTCACCTGTGCTCTGACGCTTGCGATAAGCAGCAACATAGTTATTTCCCTCGGTATGGTAGGTGCGCTGTCGATCGTGCGTTACAGGACAGCGATCAAGGACCCGATGGATCTTCTGTACCTCTTCTGGTCGATCTCGATAGGCATTATAGTGGCAGCCGGCATATATCCTCTTGCGCTCATCACGATGCTTGTCATGTTCCTGCTCGTACTGTTCTTCTATAAGAAGAAGCAGTCGGGTATCATATACATCCTTGTTGTGCATTACGAGGGAGATGATACAGGGGCAGAGGTTATTAAGCTGTTCGGAAGCATCAGATACCAGATAAAATCGAAGACATTAAGGAAGGGTCAGGCCGAGCTTACGGTGGAGCTTCTGTCAAGAAAGGGCAATATGGCCTTTGTGGATAAGATAAACGCGCTTCCGGGAGTCAAGGATGTGAGCCTGATCCAGTACAACGGAGAATATAATGGATAAAAAAAGGAGCATTCTGATACAATATGGCCTCATATTGATACTGGGAGCCGCCATCGCATGGCTCATAGTATATATCCGTATGCGCTCCAATCTGAACATTTATACTGATTTTGCACCCGATACGACACTGACGGATAATCCGTTGATGGGTTATGCGCCGGATGCGGCCAATACCGCTCACTGCGAGAAGACTGATCTTGTTTATATACCGCTTACATGGGCGCAGTGGGAGCCCGATGACGGAGTGTATGATATTGAGGGCCTGGAGAGGAGATATAATATTTCCAGATGGAAGAAGGAACATAAGCATGCGGTCCTTCGCTTTATGTGCGATGTCCCCGGGGAGCGGGATCATATTGACATCCCGAAGTGGCTTTATGACAGGACAGTCAAGGGAACACATTATGATAATGAGATGGGCAGAGGCTATTCACCCGACTATTCGGATGAGTATTTCATCGAAAGACACGATCAGGCGATCAAAGCACTGGCCGGGTACTGCAACAGGGATTACTTCGTCTCGTTTGTGGAGCTTGGAAGCCTGGGGCACTGGGGTGAATGGCATGCGACCGGCGATAACGGCGGAACGATCATGCCGGATGAGAATATCTGTGCGCGTTATGTCTCAAGTTATTCAGACGGTTTCATAAGGGCAAGACTTCTTATGAGAAGGAATTATGAGATCGCAGTGAAGGGGCAAATGGGCTTCTATAATGATATGCTCGGAGATGAGAAAAGTACGAAGGAGTGGCTTGACTGGATGGAGAATGGAGGAAGCCAGGTTACATCCGGAGCGGCGATCCCATTAAGAAGAGTGATCAAACCCGGCAGTGAGCAGCCTATAGGAGGCGAGTTCACATCATCGATACCGATGGAGGATATGCTGCTTAAGGATATCGGAGGGGTGCTGGCTGCCGTATCATCATCCCATATGACCTTCATCGGTCCCAAGACTCCCGATCTTGTGAGTGAGGAATACGCGCTTGCCGCCGAGTCGGTGTTAAGGCGTATGGGTTACCGTATCTATGTATCATCGCTGCAGACCAGATACGATTATTCAAGCAACAGTATTGAAGTGCAGCTGACTTTTCATAATGCAGGCAACGCCGGCTTCTATTTTGACTGGCCGGTGACCGTATATATCTATGACGGTACGAAGAAGCAGGTGTTCTGGGAAGGTCTTGACCTTGACCTTCGTGAGCTTAATACAGGTGAAGAGATAACGGTGACAACAATGGTGCCCGCCACCTCGGAGCTTAGGGAAGAGTTCTATATAGGAGTCGATATAACGGACTATACGGGCGATGAGCATGTAAAGCTTGCCATAGATACCGGCGGGGAGGATGAATATATAGGTGATGTTCAGATACTCTACCACCATGTGGAATTATAGGATTCATGAAAGAACATGGGCTTTGAACATTTGATCAGGTAATTATAGATGTCGGGAAAGTGAGTACATATGAGAAAAATATTACTGACCAATGATGACGGAATAGATTCGGACGGAATGATAAGACTGGCAGAGGCTGCCGTGGAATTCGGAGAGGTATGGGTCATAGCGCCTCTGCACCAGAGAAGCGCGGCTTCCCACTGTATCACCTTAAGGGAACCCATAGATATATATCCACATGATTTCCCGGTTAAGGGTGTGAGAGCGTATTCTTGCAGCGGTACTCCGGCTGACTGCGTAAGGGTAGGAAGCCTTTCGGTCATGCCTTATAAGCCGGATGTAGTGCTTTCGGGTATCAACTACGGATATAATGCAGCGACCGACCTTCAGTACTCGGCGACGGTAGGTGCAGCCATGGAGGCGGTATTTCAGGGTTACGGAGCCATTGCTCTTTCCGAGGATATGAATGACTGCCACGAGGTCACGGATGTATATCTTCGGGATATACTTAACGAGTATATAGATGTGCGTCCCGGGCATGCAAGTATAGTCAACGTGAACTTCCCGGGGTGTAAGCTCAGTGAATGCAACGGTGTGCTTAGGGATCTTAAGACTTCAAGAAGCTCGTTCTTCCATGACAGGTATAAAACACTGGGAGAGCTTGAAGGCGGCGGAGTAAGATATATGGTGGAAGGAATACATAATTACGAGGCAGAGGAGGGTACGGATTTCCATGCTCTCATGCATAATTATGTTTCGGTCGGAATAGTCCATAACATTACTTAGTCACTTGCCCGACAGACCATGAGATGGTACAATTAACATATGTTCTTAGGATAAAAAGCCTTACTGGGCAGTTACACATATGGAGGAGAAGTGATGGGATCGGAACGCCGCGAAGCTGACAGAAAGCTCAGTCCATATATATCTCCGCTCGGGGCCTGTGCGATATCGGTAGGCAGCGCAATAGGCTG
>JAILNV010000199.1 GCA_024691125.1 Lachnospiraceae bacterium
TTCCGTCCCGGTCTTACCGGAATGTGGCAGGTAAGCGGCAGGAATGATATAACAGACTTCGAAGAAATAGTAAAGCTGGATATCGAATATATCGATGACTGGTCATTGCTATTGGATCTTAAGATACTGTTCAAAACATTAATGATGGCATTTAAGGGAAAATAGGAACCTGTGTTGCCTGCAATCTATGATAGAACGGCTCTCGTTTCTTCATTCACTGCATATAATGCATTGAAAGATAACATCCTTAAAACCCGCATGATCCATGTCGGCAAATATGACCGGTAGGCTTCTTTAATCCGGCATGTTTCCGGGAAACGCCCTGAAGTATACCAGCATATGACTCGTCAAAATATATGCAACAACTTCCTTTGTTTGCGGAAGCGGGAGATGAGCCTTGCTCTTACCGCAGTGAATATCTGCGAGACTGTCTCTCCATACAGATCTGGATGTTGAATCCACCGCCAGATTTTCTTTCTCGTCAAGTCTTGCGGCACGAAAATACCTCATTCAAATTACCATATTGTATCTATATCATATAACAGGATTGTATCATCCTTTGTAATAAAGCTAAGGTTTCTATATCTGCCTGTGATATTAGGTAACAGTATTATTATTTCAAATCCAAAAATTCATCTTACCGCGCACATTTGGAATCACTACACCGTTCCCTCATACAGAACCTTATCTATTGCTCTTATACCTGTGATCCTGTTATAGAATCTTAAAGCAATGATTGCTGATCATGATTTTTCCTTTATACTGTTACTTCCTTATGACATCCTCATTACAATTCCATAAGTGTGGCTCTGCACGGTGCCCCGTCTGCACCGCCAAGATTTATGGGTGCTGCATGGAGAATATATGCACCTTCATCCACCCTATCAAGTCTTATCCCCTCAAGAAGTACGATCTCTGCTCCCAACATAATAAGATGCACTTCCATGGGAGCATCTTCAGGACCGACAGTCTGAGATTCATTTCCAAAGAGCTTTAACTGTGATGACGCAAAAACTTCGGCAGCCCCTTTAGTGACAGTGGCCTTGCCCTTTATAAGTATCCTTTCGGATGATCTTATATCACATGCCTTTGCATCCGCTATTATTCTCTTTGCATCTTCTGCGTTTATATCTCCGCAGTGCTCTGCTACATATGCATATCCTATGAATCTGTCCGGATCAACCTTATCTATTGTATTTCCGTCATCAAGAAAATGATATGGTGCGTCTACATGCGTACCGTTATGCGCACACATGCTGAATGCCGTAAGATTACATACATCGCCATTCTGTATACTTAGCATGGTTTTTTTCTTGGGGCTTGGATCGCCCGGAAACACCTTACAGCTGAATACTTCCTGAGATATATCGAATACTTTCATAGGCCACCTCTCTGTTTCATTCTTTTAGTTGTTGTCGTCATTTGTCCCTTTAGTTATTCTTTTTGCAACCAGATCACAGATCTTCACGGCTGCTATTCCAAATATGATACCCATTATCATTCCGGCGAGGATATCTGTCGGAAAATGCAGGAACATATACATCCTGCTAAATGCTATCAGTGCTGCTGCAACAAAAGTTACTATACCGGCTTTTCTGAATTTCATGAAGATCGCGGTTGCTGCACCAAAAGCCCATGCCGAATGGGTGGATGGAAATGATGAGCTTGACGGACGCTTTACAAGAAGCTCAAAGGTCTCATCAATATGGCATGGACGAGGTCTGCTGATCAAATTTTTCAATATGAACTGGCCGAAAACATACACTCCGATATATGAGATCAGAACAGCTATGCCGGTGCTTCTTGTCTTTTTGAAAAACAACAGCGATATGCCAACAACAAGCCATATCTGCCCGTAAGAACCTGCGATATTAGTAACAGCAATAAAGAAACTGTCCAGAAATTGCGTTCTCGGTATGCTGTATAAAAACGATAACTCCATTTATTCTCTCCTCCTTCTGTTAAGCCAATCTTTATTTCGAACATCTGAATCATGTCATTTTCAGTTCTTCCTGTGCTTTCGTTCTATAAACGTATAACCTACCATTAACCCGATACTTATAAAAACTGTTCCAAGCAGTACCGGTACAAACCCTGCCGAATTCTGTTTAAGAAATAAAAACGGTATACCCATTACTTCCAGCAATGCTGCATACACAAACCAAAGGATAGCAACTGCATGGTTATACTTCTTCGTATCCTTAACTTCAGGTGGTTTTACTCCTGTAAAGAATCCAACCGGTTCTTTCGATCTGTATGACCATATGCCGATACCAAATATCACAGCACTTATAATGCTCCATATAATAAATCCGATTATCATTTTATATCTTTTCCTTCATCCTATATATACGGGAATTTATGTTAAAGCCATATTGTCACGAATGCCCTTTGTCTGAAGTCTGTTCTCCGCGATTGAGTCATCCATATCAAAACACATGGAACCTATCTACCAGACTGTGAGCTCTGAGGCTATCACGAGTTGTTCTCTTTCTCAATTTTATTTACAGTATCTTTAAGTATCTCTTCACGCAAACCCGTCAGCCATTCTGAATAACCACAGCATCGAATGCATATTGCATCTTCTATAAGTTTTAAAAGAGCCGTCGGCTCTTTTCTTCCGGTTTCCTCACATCCGTAGTCTGCTTCTGTTATGTCTTCAACTGTATATATCTGCATTGCTCATAGTACTCTATTTTTAATGTATTGTCCCTTTTTCAATGTATTGCCCCTCAAAAAATGTCGGCGGCATTTTGTCGAGCCTATCTTAAATTATTTCATAATCTTGCAGTTCATGAAAAATATTATCCACAACTGCTGTCTCTCCTTCAATCCGATATAACTTTGGGATCCTGTTTATCAAACTCCGTTCATCATTGATCATCAGCTTCTTTTATCTTTAATTTTCCTGTTATTATCTTTCTCACAGATTCATCGATCCTTGCCTCGGATATGTTTCCATTCTCTATTTCCGAGGCAATTCTCTTTGGTATCGATGTGAAATTACCGGGAGTAAGGAGCATGTCATTTCCGGCCTTTATAGCCATTACTGCTGCATCCGTCCCGTTATAGTTATCAGATATCGCACCCATGTTAAGTGCGTCTGTCACCACTATCCCGTCATAACCCAGTTCATCCTTTAAAACCTCGGTCACCATATGGTAGGACAACGAACACGGTGTATTATCACCCAGAATCCTTGGTACAGAAATGTGGGATACCATGACCATATCGGCACCTGCTTCTGCAGCATATGCAAATGGTACAAGCTCCGCCTCCTTCAGTTCATCGATCGTTTTATCTGTATATGCAAATCCTTCATGTGTATCTCCGGAAGTAGCTCCATGTCCGGGAAAATGTTTATAAACACTGACGATCCCGCTGTCATGCAGACCGTTCGAATATGCCCTTGCATACTCTCTTACCTTATCGGCATCACTGCCGAATGACCTGTCTCCGATAACTTTATTGGCCTTATTTGTCAGCACATCACAGTCCGGAGCAAAGTCCACATTAAAACCCAGCTCCTTAAGATACTCTCCTATTGTATTGCCTGCCTCATATGCTTCCTCCTCGCTTCCTATCTTAGCCATCGGAGCAATCTTTTTCCTGCCAAAGGCTTCGTTGTTACCTATCCTTGCAACTCTTCCACCCTCTTCATCCACGCAGAGAAAGAGCGGAATTCCTTCTATATCGGCCGCATACTCCTGAGTGTTTCCGAGCATAGTTTGTGTCTGATCGGGATTCTTTAAGTTCCCCGCCATGTACATTATACCGCCCACAGGATATTTCTTAAGGCTCTCTTTCGTACTGTTGCCGGCAGCAGTTACGGTCTCACTCCCGGTCAGCTGCTCCGGCATAAGGATCATCATCTGATATATCTTCTCCTCAAGAGTCATCCTGCTCAGAATACTGTCAGCCTGTTCATCAAATTCATCCCTCAATATACCCTCCTCGTCCGCTTGCGGTATGGCACTCCCTTCATGAGGCTCTGTACCATCAGTTTGTAGTGCCTCATCCACATCCTCTGACCCACTGAATGCCTCTGCATCATCAGCTGTCATGGGTACCGTATCCGAATTGTCTTCAAGCTTTATGACCGGAATCTGATCGCCTGAAGCCGTTTTCCCGGATTCTGTTGTTTCCACTTCTTTGGACTTTCCGGATTTTGATTTCCCGGAATCCTTTTTTGATGTAAAAGCAGCCGAAAAAAGGATGATAAGCAATATGAACAGACTTACCGTCAGTATGATGAGCGGGCTCAGTCTTATGTTTTTAAATCTTTTTTTCCTGTTACTCATATTCACAGATATATGAAATCTTTCCAGTATAATATTTGGGTGCTAAAGCACGCACGTCATTACTTATGTCGTTCCAGTACCATTTACCCTCGTTCTTTTTATAAAGCATTGACATATAACATTCATCTACAGTCTTCCCGTCCACTTCATCTTTGTAACTGGGTTCATCATCGAGCCAGAACTTGTAGAATTCACCATATGATATATCATAATCGTAAAGCTCTCCGTCATTTCCGACCCAATAATACTCCATGGAGTCAGGGTCTCTCCTGCCTCCGATGTACGCAATGCCGTTAACACCCTTCGAATTGAGCAGAACACAGATATGGTCATTCTCCTCCTCCGTATCTATTCTTGCAAGGTATCCACCCATCTGTCTGCACTTCTCATAGGCCTCTGTCCATGTAATATCTTCTGTAAAGATCTCGTATCTGTGTATATCCTTATTCTTCATTGACACGATTTCCTTTACATGATCCCTGTATCCGGATATTGCCGAATCATCTGTCGGTTCAGTGGGTTCAATATACAGAGCGCCTGTCACTATATCATCAATGTCCGTATACCATTCCTTCTTTCCGTTAAAATCATTCTCCTGTTCATGTATATTATTTTCTTCAATAGTATCATTCTCAATCGACAGCACATCCACAACCTGATAGTCCATACGTGCATAGTTTCTTATGATACCGTTTTTTCCGGGATATGTATATAATCCGGAACCTCCCAACCCGATATCCCCAATCTGAACCGGTTCCCGATCCGTTTTACCGATCCTGTATACCAGACCGTGCGCTCCAGCCACAGAGTCATCATACTGGACTATAAGCTCAGGCACATCATCTTTATCAATATCATAAACATAATAATAGTACACTGTTTCATTCCTGTTAACCTTACCATCTACGCTATCCTT
>JAILNV010000203.1 GCA_024691125.1 Lachnospiraceae bacterium
AAGAAGATCATCGAAACTGTAAGGAAGAACGGATCGGAGGTCAGCGGACCGGTACCCCTTCCTACCAAGAAGGAAGTAGTTACGATCCTTCGTGCCGTTCATAAGTATAAGGACAGCAGAGAGCAGTTCGAGCAGAGAACCCATAAAAGGCTTATTGATATCATTACACCTACCCCTAAGACGGTTGATTCACTGTCAAGGCTTGAAATGCCCGCAGGTGTATATATTGATATTAAGATGAAAAACAAATAACTCCTACTTAGTACGAACACTGTAAAAGGTGGTCCTCTGTAGGAAAAAAGGAGGAAGAAATGAAGAAAGCGATTTTGGCAACAAAGGTCGGAATGACACAGATCTTCAACGAAGACGGCGTGCTCGTTCCCGTAACCGTGCTTTCTGCCGGCCCTTGTGTGGTAACACAGGTTAAGACGGTTGAGAACGACGGTTACAGCGCAGTCCAGGTTGGTTACATGGACAAGAAGGACAGGATCATTAACAAGGATAAGTCCGGCAAGAAGGAAATAATCCACAGACATGGCGTTAACAAGCCCATGAAGGGACATTTCGAGAAGGCCGGTGTTTCATCCAAGAGATTCGTAAGAGAATTCAGATTTGATAATTCCGAAGAATATGCGGTTGCTCAGGAGATCAAGGCGGACATCTTTGCGGTAGGCGACAAGATCGATGCAACGGCAGTATCAAAGGGTAAGGGATTCCAGGGTACCATCAAGAGACTCGGACAGCACAGAGGTCCCATGGCTCACGGTTCCAAGTTCCACCGTCATCAGGGTAGTAACGGTGCATGTTCAAGCCCCAGCCGTGTTTACAAGGGAAAGGGAATGCCCGGACAGATGGGTAACAAGAAGATAACGATCCAGAACCTTGAGGTTGTAAGGGTAGATGCAGAGAACAACCTGCTGCTTGTAAAGGGTGCCGTTCCCGGTCCCAAGAAAGCACTGGTTACTATAAAGGAGACTGTAAAGACGATTGGCTAGTCTTTACAAGGAAGGAGGAACGCACAGATGGCTAACGTATCTGTTTATAATATGAAGGGCGAGGAAGTCGGCAAGATGGACTTAAACGATGCGGTATTCGGTGTAGAGGTTAATGAACATCTCGTACATCTCGCAGTGGTTCAACAGCTTGCGAACAATCGTCAGGGAACCCAGAAGGCTAAGACAAGGTCTGAGGTATCCGGAGGCGGAAGGAAGCCCTGGAGACAGAAGGGAACCGGTCATGCAAGACAGGGTTCAACAAGAGCACCCCAGTGGAAGGGCGGCGGAATGGTATTCGCACCTGTACCGAGGGATTACTCATTCAAGCTCAACAAGAAGGAGAAGAGGCTTGCGCTTAAGTCGGCACTCACATCAAGGGTTCAGGATGAGAAGTTCATCGTTCTTGATGAGTTAAAGCTTGATGAGATTAAGACAAAGAAGTTTAAAGAGGTACTTGATAATCTTAAGGTTGCAAAGGCAATGATCGTTACCGCGGAAGATGATAAGAATGTGATCCTTTCCGCAAGGAACATCGCCACCGTGAAGACAGCCAAGGCTGACAATATCAATACCTATGATGTAATGAAGTATAGTACGGTAATCGCTACAAAGGATGCCGTTGCCAGGATCGAGGAGGTGTTTGCATAATGGCTGATATAAAGTATTATGACGTAATCCTTAAGCCGGTCATCACCGAGAAGAGCATGGCAGGTATGGGAGATAAGAAGTACACATTCTATGTACATACCGATGCAAACAAGTCACAGATCAAGGAAGCTGTTGAGAAGATGTTTGACGGTGCCAAGGTTCAGAGTGTAAATACAATAAACCTTGACGGAAAGAACAGACGCCGCGGTGTTGTGACAGGTAAGACAGCAAAGAAAAAGAAGGCTATCGTACAGTTGACGGAAGACAGTAAGGAAATAGAGATCTTCCAGGGCTTATAATAAGGGGGCACCTTTAGGGGGATTCCTTATTATGCCTTAGCGGCGAGCGTATTCAGAAGAAATCCGACAGGATTTCTTACCGAATAATAAGATAGAGTAATAACTATAGGTCAAAGACCTGATAAGAAGAAAAAAGGAGAATTGAGATGGGAATCAAAACATATAACCCATATACACCTTCGAGAAGGCAGATGACGGGTTCCGATTTTTCAGAGATTACCAAGACAACACCTGAAAAATCACTCACATACTCGCTTAAGAAGAACGCCGGTCGTAACAACCAGGGTAAGATAACCGTAAGACATCACGGCGGCGGAAACAGAAGGAAGTACAGAATAATTGATTTTAAGAGAAATAAGGATGGTATTCCTGCAAATGTAATCGCTATCGAGTACGATCCGAACAGAACAGCCAATATAGCTCTTATCTGCTATGCAGACGGAGAGAAGGCATACATCCTCGCACCTGAGGGACTTAAGGTTGGCATGAAGGTAATGAACGGACCTGAGGCCGAGGTAAGGATCGGCAATTGCCTTCCTCTTTCAGAGATACCTGTAGGTACTCTGGTACATAACATCGAGCTTTATCCCGGTAAAGGAGGCCAGATGGTAAGAAGCGCAGGAAACAGCGCACAGCTGATGGCTAAGGAAGGAAAGTACGCTACACTCCGTCTTCCTTCGGGTGAGATGAGAATGGTTCCGATGAACGCGCGTGCTACTATCGGAGTAATCGGAAACGGTGATCATAACCTTATCAATATCGGCAAGGCAGGACGTAAGCGCCACATGGGAATCAGGCCTACTGTCCGCGGTTCGGTTATGAACCCCAACGACCATCCGCATGGTGGTGGTGAGGGAAGGACATCAATCGGTCGTCCGGGTCCCTGCACACCTTGGGGTAAGCCTGCACTGGGTCTTAAGACCAGGAAGAAGAACAAGAAGTCCAATAAGTTGATCGTAAGACGCCGTGACGGCAGAACGATCAAGTAGTCGATAAGTAGGAGGATATATATAATGGCTAGATCACTTAAGAAGGGTCCGTTTGCAGACGAGAGCTTACTGAAGAAGATAGATGCGATGAATGCTTCCAATGATAAGCAGGTTATAAAGACATGGTCGCGTCGTTCAACGATCTTCCCTTCATTCGTAGGGCATACGATAGCTGTTCATGACGGAAGGAAGCATGTTCCGGTATATGTAACAGAGGATATGGTAGGTCATAAGCTTGGTGAGTTCGTTGCAACAAGAACCTACAGAGGACATGGTAAAGACGAGAAGAAGAGCAAGGTTAAATAATAAGATAGTTTGAAAGGAGGTTTTATCCATGGCAAAAGGACATAGATCCCAGATCAAGAGAGAGAGAAATGCGGTAAAGGATACAAGACCCTCAGCAAAGCTGTCTTATGCAAGGGTATCGGTACAGAAAGCGTGTTTCGTTTTGGATGCTATCAGAGGGAAGGATGTGCAGACCGCACTTGGTATTCTTACCTATAATCCCAGATATGCATCAA
Organism: Lachnospiraceae bacterium; assembly: GCA_024691125.1. GTDB lineage: Bacteria > Bacillota > Clostridia > Lachnospirales > Lachnospiraceae > UBA2868. Next base: position 3,453 of record JAILNV010000203.1, read on the forward strand.
GCATAATAAAGAAGTTACTTGAGTCAGCAATCGCAAATGCCGAGAATAACAACGGTATGAACGCAGACAATCTTTATGTGGCTGAGTGCTACGCGAACAAGGGTCCCACAATGAAGCGTATCAGACCCCGCGCGCAGGGCAGGGCATACAGGATCGAGAAGAGAATGAGCCACATTACAGTAGTACTGGATGAGAGATAAGAAGGAGGAAATCAATGGGACAGAAAGTTAATCCTCACGGCTTAAGGGTCGGTGTTATAAAGGATTGGGATTCTAAGTGGTATGCTGATAAAGATTTTGCTGACTTTCTTGTAGAAGATTATAACATCAGGACATACCTTAAGAAGAAGCTTAATAATGCAGGTGTTTCAAAGATCGAGATCGAAAGAGCATCTGACAGGGTTAAGGTGATAATCTTTACTGCAAAGCCCGGTGTTATCATCGGAAAGGGCGGACAGGAGATAGAAGTAACAAAGAAGGAGCTTCAGAAGTTTACTGACAAGAAGCTTGTTGTTGACATCAAGGAGATTAAGAGACCTGATAAGGATGCACAGCTCGTAGCTGAGAATATCGCTCAGCAGCTCGAGAACCGTGTTACTTTCAGAAAGGCTATGAAGTCTGCAATGTCAAGGTCGTTAAAGGCCGGAACTCTCGGTATCAAGACTGCTGTTTCAGGACGTCTTGGCGGAGCTGATATGGCTCGTACCGAAAGCTACAGCGAGGGTACAATTCCTCTTCAGACAATGAGAGCAGACATTGATTACGGATTTGCCGAGGCAGATACTACATACGGTAAGATCGGTGTTAAGGTATGGATCTACAAAGGTGAAGTACTTCCCACTAAGGCAAAGGAAGGGAGCGATAAATAATGTTAATGCCAAAAAGAGTTAAACGTCGTAAGCAGTTCCGCGGTACAATGAGAGGCAAGGCTCTTCGCGGTAACACATTATCCTATGGTGAGTATGGTATCGTGGCAACAGAACCCTGCTGGATCAAGAGTAACCAGATAGAGGCAGCCCGTATTGCCATGACTCGTTATATCAAGCGTGGTGGTAAGGTTTGGATTAAGATTTTCCCCGATAAGCCCGTAACGGCTAAGCCCGCTGAGACCAGAATGGGTTCAGGTAAGGGAGCGCTTGAGTATTGGGTAGCAGTAGTTAAGCCCGGACGTGTAATGTTTGAGATCGCAGGTGTACCTGAGGAAACCGCAAGAGAAGCATTACGTCTGGCTACACATAAGCTTCCCTGCAAGTGCAAGATTGTTTCTAAGGCAGACTTGGAAGGCGGTGTGGCGAATGAAGAATAATAAATATGTAGAAGAACTTAAGAGTAAGTCAAATGCAGAGCTTCAGGAGGATCTTGTAGCTGCAAAGAAAGAGCTTTTCAATCTGAGATTCCAGAACGCAACGAATCAGCTTGACAATACCGGAAGGATCAAAGAGGTTAGAAGGAACATTGCAAGGATCAAGACAGTCATTACCGAGAAGGCTAAGGCTGAGGCGTAAGAAGGGAGCAGACGATGGAAAGAAATTTGAGAAAGACACGTACCGGCAAGGTAATAAGTGATAAGATGGACAAGACGGTTGTTGTAGCTGTTGAGGATCATGTAAAGCATCCTCTTTATAAGAAGATCGTTAAGAAGACCTACAAGCTTAAAGCTCATGATGAGAACAATGACTGCAAGGTCGGTGATACAGTAAAGGTTATGGAGACAAGAAGACTTTCCAAGGATAAGAGATGGAGACTTGTCGAAATAGTAGAGAAGGCTAAATAAAGAAGGAGATAAAGGCATGATACAGCAGGAAACCAGACTTAAGGTCGCTGATAACACAGGTGCTAAAGAACTTCTGTGCATCAGGGTTATGGGCGGTTCCGTAAGAAGATATGCAAATATTGGCGATATCATTGTTGCTACCGTTAAAGATGCAACGCCAGGCGGCGTTGTAAAGAAGGGCGATGTAGTTAAGGCAGTTGTTGTCCGTACCGTAAAGGGTGCCCGCCGTAAAGATGGATCATATATTCGCTTCGATGAGAACGCTGCGGTTATCATCAAGGATGACAAGACTCCCAGAGGAACCCGTATTTTTGGACCCGTAGCAAGAGAGCTTCGTGACAAGCAGTTTATGAAGATTGTTTCACTGGCTCCCGAAGTATTATAGGAGGTAGACAGATGGCAACAATGAAGATAAAGAATGGCGATACGGTTAAGGTTATCGCCGGTAAGGATGTCGGAGTCGAAGGCAAGGTCATTGCTGTCGACAAAAAGAACGGCAAGGTAAAGGTTGAGGGCGTGAATATCGTCAAGAAGCACACCAAGCCTTCAGTTGCAAATCAGAACGGCGGTATTGTTGAGCAGGAAGCATTCATTGATGCTTCAAACGTAATGTATGTTCACAATGGCAAGCCTACAAGAATCGGTTTCAAGGTTGAGAACGGCAAGAAGGTCCGTATCGCCAAGAAGACCGGTGAAGCAGTTGATTAATCTATGAGAGGAGGCTTAAGACGTGAGCAGATACAAAGATTTGTATAAAGATCAGATCGTTGACGGTATGATGAAGAAGTTCGGATACAAGAATGTTATGGAAGTACCCAAGCTTGACAAGATCGTCATAAATATGGGCGTTGGTGAAGCAAAGGACAACGCAAAGGTGCTTGAGTCCGCAGTTAAGGATCTTGAGACCATTACCGGACAGAAGGCCGTTATCACACGAGCTAAGAACGCTGTGGCTAACTTCAAGATAAGAGAGGGAATGGCTATCGGATGTAAGGTAACACTCAGAGGTGAGAGAATGTACGAGTTCCTTGATCGTCTGGTAAATCTTGCATTACCTCGTGTACGTGACTTCAGAGGGGTAAATCCGAATGCTTTTGACGGCAGAGGAAATTATGCACTTGGAATCAAGGAGCAGCTTATCTTTCCTGAAATCGAGTATGACAAGATAGATAAAGTAAGAGGTATGGATGTTATCTGTGTAACAACAGCAAGAACTGATGAGGAAGCAAGGGAATTGCTTACACAGTTTGGTATGCCGTTTGCAAAGTAATTTGGGTTGATTAGATTAGGAGGATTCGTTCATGGCTAAGACAGCAATGAAGGTTAAACAGCAGCGCAAGCAGAAGTTCTCAACCAGAGAATATAATCGTTGCAGGATATGCGGACGCCCGCATGCTTATCTGAGAAAATACGGAATATGCAGAATATGCTTCCGTGAGTTGGCTTACAAGGGACAGATACCGGGCGTTAAGAAGGCAAGCTGGTAATTCATAATAAAGTGAGGAGGAAAGAGAAATGACGACTAGTGATCCTATTGCAGATATGCTTACAAGAATACGTAATGCAAATACCGCAAAGCATGATACAGTAGATGTTCCTTCATCCAAGATGAAGCTTGCTATAGCAGAGATTCTTTTAAATGAAGGTTACATTAAGAAATATGAGCTGGTTGATGCAGGCTCATTCAAGAATATTCACATCACACTTAAGTATGGTGAGGATAAGAACGAGAAGATTATTTCGGGTCTTAAGAGGATAAGCAAGCCGGGTCTTCGTGTATATGCAGGCAAGGATGAGCTTCCCAAGGTTCTTGGCGGACTCGGTATTGCTATTATTTCAACCAACAACGGAGTAGTTACGGACAAAGAAGCACGTAAAGCAGGCGTTGGCGGCGAAGTACTTGCATTCGTATGGTAGCGAGCGAAAAGAAATCAAGCACTAACGAAGTGAGTATTTGAAGCGAGGACGGAAAACAAGCACGAACAAAGTGAGTATTTGTTTTTACCCGAGCGTACATCGAGATAATCGTGAGCATCAAAGATGCGACGGATGCGTAGCGGACGGATTATCGAGAGCATTTGTACAGGTAGTAATAAATGTAAAAATATATAGGAGGTACGGGCATGTCACGTATAGGAAGAATGCCAATCGCTATCCCTGCGGGAGTTACCGTAGAGGTGGCAGAAAATAATAAGGTGACTGTAAAGGGTCCCAAGGGTACACTGGAAAGAGTCATGGTACCTGAGATGGAGATCAAGGTAGACGGCGCAGTTGCAACAGTAAGCCGTCCTAACGATCTTAAGAGAATGAAATCTCTTCATGGTCTTACAAGAACATTGTTAAACAACATGATCGTAGGTGTAACCGATGGGTACGAGAAGGTTCTGGAGATCAACGGTGTTGGTTACAGAGCAGCTAAGCAGGGTAAGAAGCTTACATTATCATTAGGTTATTCACACCCTGTTGAGATGGAAGATCCCGAGGGTATCGAGACTGTTCTTGAAGGACAGAACAAGATAACGGTTAAGGGTATCGACAAGGAAAAGGTTGGACAGTACGCAGCCGAGATCAGAGACAAGAGAAGACCTGAACCTTACAAGGGCAAGGGTATCAAGTATGCTGATGAAACTATAAGACGCAAGGTTGGTAAGACCGGTAAGAAATAAATAAGGAGTGTGTGAAAATGGTTAGTAAGAAATCAAGATCGGAAGTTCGTATTAAAAAGCACAAAAGAATGCGTAACCGTTTCAGCGGCACTGCTGAGAGACCGCGTCTTTCCGTGTTCAGAAGTAATAATCATATGTATGCGCAGATAATAGATGATACAGTTGGCAATACTCTGGTTGCTGCATCCACTCTTGAGAAGGATGTAAAGTCAGAGCTTAAGAAGACCAACGATGTTGAAGCAGCAGCATACCTTGGAACCGTAATTGCCAAGAAAGCTCTTGATAAGGGAATCAAGGAAGTGGTTTTTGACAGAGGCGGCTTTATATATCAGGGTAAGATCAGGGCATTGGCAGAGGCGGCAAGAGAAGCCGGCTTAGAGTTCTAAGAAGGGAGATTTATTCATGAAACGTACTATCATAGATACAAGCAACATGGAGCTTCAGGAAAAAGTCGTTTCCATCAAGCGTGTAACAAAGGTTGTAAAGGGTGGTCGTAACATGCGATTCACTGCCTTAGTAGTAGTCGGTGACGGAAACGGTCATGTCGGTGCAGGTCTTGGAAAGGCAACAGAAATTCCCGAAGCGATCCGCAAGGGTAAAGAAGATGCTACCAAGAGGCTTGTTTCTGTCGCTCTTGACGAGAATAAGAGTATTACTCATGATTACAGCGGTAAGTTCGGAGGAGCCAATGTTCTTCTTAAGAGAGCTCCCGAAGGTACCGGTGTTATTGCCGGCGGTCCCGCACGTTCAGTGTGTGAGCTCGCAGGTATCAAGAATATACGTACCAAATCGTTGGGGTCTAACAACAAGCAGAATGTTGTTTTGGCTACGATCGAAGCTTTAAGCCAGCTTAAGACTCCTGAAGAGGTAGCACGTCTTCGCGGCAAGTCTGTTGAAGAGGTTGTAGGCTGATATAGGGAGGAAACGGAAAATGGCTGATAAGAAAATAAAGGTTACACTGGTGAAATCAACTATCGGTGCCATTCCTAAGCACAGGGCAACAGTGGCTGCCCTTGGACTTAAGAAGACAGGCAGAAGTAATATTCTTCCCGATAATGACGCTGTTCGCGGAATGTGCAAGCAGGTATGTCATTTGGTGAAGGTAGAAGAAGTAGCAGAATAAAAGAGAAGGAGGTGTCATAGATGGAATTATCGAATTTACAGCCTGCAGAGGGCTCTAAGCATAGTGATAATTTTAGAAGAGGACGCGGACACGGCTCGGGAAACGGTAAGACTGCCGGTAAGGGTCATAAGGGTCAGAAGGCTCGTTCGGGCGCACCCAGAATAGGTTTTGAGGGTGGTCAGATGCCTTTATACAGAAGAATCCCCAAGAGAGGCTTCAAGAACAGAAATACCAAGGATATTGTTGCTATCAACATTTCAAGTCTTGAGAAGTTTGAAAACGACTCTACGGTTACCGTTGAATCTTTGGTGGAGAGTGGAATTATCAGCAATCCCAGAGATGGTGTTAAGATTCTTGGTAACGGTGAATTAACCAAGAAGCTTACGGTTCAGGTAAATGCGTTCAGCGCATCTGCAAAAGAAAAGATTGAAGCTCTTGGTGGAAATGCTGAGGTGATCTAATGTTTAAAACATTCCGCAATGCATTAAAGGTTCCTGAGATAAGGAAACGACTTATCTTTACCTTTTTAATGATGATCGTGATAAGGTTAGGATGCCAGCTTCCTGTTCCCGGAGTGGACAGAGAGTATTTTTCCAACTGGTTCGCGCAGCAGACGGGTGATTCATTTAATTTCATAGATGCTTTTACCGGTGGATCTTTCCTTAATATGTCGGTATTTGCTCTTAATATCACTCCGTATATTACAAGTTCCATTATTATGCAGCTCTTAACAATTGCAATTCCCAAGCTTGAGGAGATGCAAAAAGAGGGCGAGGACGGAAGAAAGAAGATAGCTTCAATAACCCGTTATGTAACTGTAGGACTTGCTCTTATAGAGTCAACAGCCATGGCTATCGGCTTTGGTAATCAGGGATTGCTGGAGAAATTTAATTTCTTAAGTGTATTTACTGTAATATGTGCTCTTACGGCAGGTTCCGCATTCCTTATGTGGATCGGTGAGCAGATAACAGAGAGTGGACTTGGAAACGGTATTTCAATAGTGCTCATTATAAACATTATTTCCAGGATACCTCAGGATTTTACATCTCTTTATGCCCAGTTCATGAAGGATAAATCTTTTGCAAAGGCTTTTATAGCCGCAATAGTGATCATAGCTATCGTGTTGATCACCATAATCCTTACAGTTATCTTAAACGGTGGTGAGAGAAGGATACCTGTGCAGTATGCAAAGAAGGTTCAGGGAAGAAAGACCTACGGCGGTCAGTCATCACATATTCCTTTAAAGGTAAACACCGGTGGTGTTATTCCCATCATCTTTGCTTCCAGCCTTATGCAGCTTCCGGTTGTTATATCATCTTTCGTATCGAGCAATCAGGCAGGAGCATGGGGTACATTCCTCAGGATAATGAGTTCCAGAAACTGGTTTAAGCCTGACAACTGGTTCTACTCAATAGGTGCTGTCATTTATATAGTACTGGTTATATTCTTTGCATATTTCTATACGTCGATAACCTTCAATCCGTTGGAGATTGCCGACAATATGAAGAAACAGGGTGGATTCGTACCGGGTATAAGACCGGGCAAGCCTACCAGTGAATATCTAACAAAAATACTTAATTACATTGTATTTATCGGAGCGGTCGGTCTTATTATTGTTGCCATGATACCGATATTCTGTAACGGTATGTTCGGAGCTGATGTTTCATTCGGCGGCACATCTCTGATCATTATTGTAGGTGTTGTTCTCGAAACAATGAAACAGGTAGAATCGATGATGCTCGTAAGGAATTACAAAGGATTTCTTGATAATTAGGGATTTATAAATACACACATAAGACAAGGTTTAACAGCCTTGTCTTTGGTGTGTTAAATATTAGGGAAGGGTTACACTTATGAAGATTATAATGCTTGGCGCACCCGGCGCAGGAAAAGGAACACAGGCTAAGATGATTGCCGAGAAATATGGCATACCCCATGTTTCCACGGGAGATATTTTCAGAGCCAATATTAAGAATCAGACAGAGCTTGGTATGGAAGCAAAGAAATATATGGATCAGGGGCTTCTTGTACCTGATGAGCTTACAGTGAAAATATTGCTTGACAGAGTGGCAAAGGACGACTGCAAAAACGGCTATGTACTGGATGGATTTCCAAGGACCATACCACAGGCAGAAGTACTCGATAAAGCTGTAGCGGAGCTGAATGAGAGTATTGATTTTGCTATAAATGTTGATGTTAAAGACGAGAGTATAATAAAGAGAATGTCAGGAAGAAGGGCATGTCTTAAGTGCGGTGCAACATATCATATAGAACACATACCTCCGAAGCAGGAGGGTATCTGCGACAGCTGTGGTTCTGAACTGGTGCTTAGGGATGATGACAAGCCGGAGACGGTTAAGAAGCGTCTTTCGGTATACCATGAACAGACACAGCCGCTTATAGATTATTATAGTAAGAAGGGAATTTTAAGAGAGGTGAACGGTTCGCAGGATATGAAGGATGTATTCAATGCGATAGTCACCATTCTGGACAGTGCGGTAAAGCATTGAAAAGGTGAGTAAGAAATGGCAGTAACAGTTAAATCGGAAAGAGAGATTGACCTCATGCGTGAGGCCGGAAAAAGGCTCGAGTATGTACACAATAAGATGGCAGAAATGATCAAACCGGGTATATCAACCTGGGAGATTGATAAATACGGAGAAAGGCTTATAAGAGAACAGGGATGTACTCCTAATTTCCTTAATTATAATGGCTTTCCCGCTTCAATATGTGTTTCGGTTAATGAAGAAGTTGTTCACGGTATACCCAGAAAAGACAGGATACTTAAGGATGGAGACATAGTAAGCCTTGACTGTGGGCTTATTTATAAGGGTTATCATTCCGATGCCGCAAGGACACATGCGGTCGGTAAGGTCAGTGATGATGTTCTTAAGCTCATGGAGGTAACTAAACAGAGCTTTTTCGAAGGTATAAAGAAGGCTACTGATGGAGCTTATCTGTTTGAGATCTCAAATGCCATCGATGATTTTATTACACCTCATGGATACGGAATAGTAGAGGCACTGGTGGGTCACGGAATAGGAACAAAACTTCATGAGGATCCCCAGATACCGAATTTCAGACAGAGGCGGAAGGGTCTTAAGCTAAGAGCCGGGATGACACTGGCGATAGAGCCGATGATCAATCTCGGTACCTATGAGGTTGAATGGCTGGATGATGACTGGACAGTTGTTACAGAAGACGGGAAGCCGTCAGCCCATTATGAAAATACGATACTGGTTACGACCGGCGAGCCGGAAATATTAACATTGAATCGCTGGTAGAGTGAATATAAGTCCAAAAGGTTATTTGATTGAAAGATCAGGAGGAAATGAATGTCAAAGGCAGATGTAATTGAATTGGAAGGAACAGTGATTGAGAAGCTTCCCAATGCAATGTTCCGAGTTAAGCTTGAAAATGATCATGAAGTTCTTGCACATATAAGCGGTAAGCTTCGTATGAACTTTATCAGGATACTTCCGGGTGACAAGGTTACACTGGAAATGTCGCCGTATGATCTTTCAAAGGGACGGATAATCTGGAGAGATAAATAAATTGATTCTAAATCAACTTTTTATTGATATTTAACACTCCGTGTGTTAAAATATAAAGCGGTCTTTTCGTGAGGACCAGGTTATTATTGGTACGTAGGCTGGGATACACAACAGAATCCATGCGATTTACTATGTGTTGCAGCAAACGGTTCACACGAAACTGATTCGTGAGCAAGGAAGGAGGTTTAACGTGAAGGTTAGATCATCAGTAAAACCGATTTGCGAGAAGTGCAAAATCATCAAGAGAAAGGGTAAGATCCGTGTGATCTGCGAGAACCCGAAGCATAAGCAGAGACAAGGCTGATCATAAAGAAATCACATATTGATGGATGCTTTATGATGTTGTGCGAATGCTAAATCTCGTAACAAAATGCGGCTGAAACATCTGCTTACCCGGCACCGTCATGCGGGGTGAAGCGGAATCCTGACGAACAATTATCAGTCGGATGGCTGATGACATTTATTCGGCAGGCTCTCCGGAGTATTTCCGGAGTCGAGATAGATAACCTGAATCAGTAATCCTTAGGGATTCAAAACGGGTCATCTACAATTGATACTGATGTGCATATTTAAACAGGAAATATAAATGCATATCGGAAAAGGCCGTGTATATGATATGAGTATCTACATATTATATACAGGGTTGATCGGTTTAAGCCGGTCCAGTCAATCAGTAGTAACTGTCCAAAGCTAAATTGCAGAGACGGACAGGTACAGAAACAAAACATTATTTGGAGGAAACAGAAATGGCTCGTATTTCAGGTGTTGATTTACCAAGAGACAAGCGTGTGGAGATAGGTCTTACCTATGTATATGGTATAGGAAGGCCGTCAGCCACAAAAATCTTAGCGGCTGCTAAGGTTAATCCGGATACCAGATGCCGTGATCTTACTGATGAAGAGGTTAAGAGGATCAGTGAGATAATTGAGGCAGATTATCAGGTAGAAGGTGATCTGAGACGTGAAGTTGCTATGAATATTAAGCGTCTTCAGGAAATAGGCTGCTACAGAGGAATCCGTCACAGGAAGGGACTTCCCGTACGTGGTCAGAAAACCAAGACGAATGCACGTACACGTAAGGGTCCCAAGAGGACAGTAGCCGGAAAGAAGAAGTAAACCGGATAGAAGCAGTTGTTAAATATCTTATTTAGAGAAGAAAGTAGGTTAGTTTAAATGGCAAAGAAGGTTGCAAAGAAAGTAACGAAGAAACGTGTCAAGAAAAACGTTGAACGAGGACAGGCACATATTCAGTCATCCTTTAATAATACTATAGTTACAATTACGGATGCTGAGGGTAATGCTTTATCATGGGCAAGTGCCGGTGGTCTGGGTTTTAGAGGTTCAAGGAAATCTACTCCGTATGCAGCACAGATGGCTGCAGAGACAGCTACCAAGGCAGCGCTGGTACATGGTCTTAAGACTGTAGATGTTATGGTTAAGGGTCCCGGATCGGGACGCGAGGCAGCTATCAGAGCACTCGCAGCTAACGGTCTTACCGTTATAAGCATCACTGATGTAACACCCGTTCCGCATAACGGATGTCGTCCACCCAAGCGCAGAAGAGTCTAGTGCAGCATAATAACTGTAGTTTTAGTCCAAAATTAGGAGGAAATAATAGATGGCAGTCAATAGAGTTCCTGTACTTAAGAGATGCAGATCACTCGGTCTTGAGCCGATGTATCTTGGTATCGATAAAAAGTCTAAGAGAACATTAATAAGATCTAACAGAAAGATGAGTGAATATGCTCTTCAGCTTCGTGAGAAGCAGAAGGCTAAGTTTATATATGGTGTTCTGGAGAAGCCTTTCAGAAATTATTATGAGAGAGCAGACAGAATGAAAGGTATGACCGGTGAGAACCTGATGGTTCTTCTGGAGAGAAGGCTTGACAATGTTATCTTCAGGATGGCATTCGCAAGAACAAGAAGAGAAGCAAGACAGATCGTAGACCATAAGCAGGTACTTGTAAACGGAAAGTGCATAAACATTCCTTCATACCTTATTAAGGTAGGAGATGTTATAGAGATTAAGGAAAAGTGCAAAGGATCTGTAAGATATAAGGAGATACTTGAGATGGCAGGCGGTAGACTTGTACCCGCATGGCTCGAGGTTGATCAGGAGAATCTTAAGGGAGAGATTAAATCGCTTCCCACTCGTGAAGAGATTGATGTTCCCGTAGATGAGATGCTTATCGTCGAGTTGTACTCCAAGTAAGAAGCAGACAACTTATATCCGAAAAAGGGAGGTACTTTGCAGTGTTTGATTTTGAAAGACCTAATATTGAGATCGCAGAGATTTCAGAAGACAACAAGTACGGCAGATTTGTGGTAGAGCCTCTGGAAAGGGGATATGGTACTACTCTCGGTAATTCATTAAGAAGGATCATGCTTTCATCACTGCCGGGTGCAGCTGTGAGTCAGATTAAGATTGAGGGCGTTCTTCATGAGTTCAGCTCCATTCCCGGAGTAAAAGAGGACGTAGCCGAAATAATCATGAACATCAAGAGCCTTGCGATCAAGAATAACAGTACCGGAAATGAGACAAAGACTGCTATAATTGATTTCGAAGGTGAGGGTGTTGTTACTGCTGCTGATATACAGGTTGATCAGGACATAGAGATCATGAATCCCGAGCTTCCTATAGCAACATTAAATGGAGGAGCAGACTGTAAGCTTTACATTGAGCTTACGATTACCAAGGGCCGTGGATATCAGGGAGCAGATAAGAACAAAGGAGAGGATCTTCCGATAGGAGTTATAGCGGTTGATTCCATTTATACTCCGGTTGAGCGCGTTAACCTTACTGTGGAGAATACACGTGTAGGTCAGATAACTGACTATGATAAGCTTACACTGGATGTGTTTACAAACGGTACACTTGGACCTGATGAGGCTGTAAGTCTTGCAGCCAAGGTATTAAGTGAGCATCTGTCACTGTTCATAGACCTTTCGCAGGTTGCTGTTGAAGCTGATGTAATGGCTGACAAGGAAACTGACAGCAAGGACAAGGTTCTCGATATGAATATCGATGAGCTTGAATTATCTGTCCGTTCATACAACTGCCTTAAGAGAGCAGGTATAAATACAGTAGGAGAGCTTACCAATAAGACCAGCGAAGATATGATGAAGGTTCGTAACCTCGGACGTAAGTCTTTGGAGGAAGTACTAGCCAAGCTTAAAGAGCTGGGTCTTCAGCTTAACGTTGGTGATGAGTAATAGGGCTCTGTTAATAAATCCAAAGGGTGTAACAGGGTATGTAACAGTAAACGTGTCATAACAGACACAGTTATTCGGCAGTAAGACCAAAGGGCGTGTCGGACAGGAGGATATTAGTAATGGCTAAATACAGAAAGCTTTCAAGAACATCGAGCCAGAGAAAGGCTCTTCTCAGGAACCAGGTAACCAATCTTATTTATCATGGAAGGATCCGTACTACTGAAGCTAAGGCTAAGGAAGTACAGAAAATCGCAGAGAGTATTATAGCTCTTGCAATTAAGGAAAGAGATAATTACGAGACAGTTACCGTTCAGGCTAAGGTTCCCCTTAAAGATAAGGATGGAAAGAGAATAAAAGAAGTTGTTGACGGTAAGAAGGTTACAAAGTTCGATACAGTTGACAAAGAGATAAAGAAGGACAAGCCTTCAAGACTTCATGCAAGAAGACAGATGTTAAAGGTACTGTATCCTGTAACAGAGGTTCCTTCAGAGAATGCAGGTAAGAAGAGAAACACAAAGAAGGTCGATCTGGTTGCCAAGCTTTTTGATGAGATTGCTCCTAAGTATGAGAACCGCAAGGGTGGTTATACAAGGATCATAAAGATAGGTGAGCGTAAGGGCGACGCAGCTATGGAAGTGGTTCTTGAGCTTGTATAATTAAGAAGAGAAATCATTTAAAGTAACTTGAATTATGATTGCCGCGGGCTGTATGCTTGCGGCTTTCAATTTTATTGAGACTGTAGTAATATAACTTGTATAAAACTTTCGGAGCAGTGTATTAAATGAACAGAACTGTCATTTGTTGAATATATGTGCTGTTCTGAATCGTTTTCCCAACATATTTAATGACAGAGGATTCTATAATTGAGCCTGATAAATGCGGAAAATGTTACATTTGAATACATAAGGCGCGATAAGGACGGAGCCGTTGAGGGCATCAACAGGGCGGTTGATGAGGTGAGTATTACCTTGGAAAAGGGTGATTTTATTGCAATACTCGGTCATAACGGTTCCGGAAAGAGTACGCTGGCCAAACATTTTAATGCATTATTGCATCCTTTAGAAGGTACAGTGTATGTGAATGGATATGATACACGAGATGAAGGCCACCTTTGGGATATCAGACAGACTGTCGGAATGGTATTTCAGAATCCCGATAATCAGATCATCGGTACAGTGGTAGAGGAAGATGTTGCTTTCGGCCCGGAAAATATGGGGATTAAGAGCAGGGAGATATGGGAACGCGTTGTACGAAGCCTTAAGAGTGTGGATATGTATGAATTCAGGAAGGATTCGCCTCAAAGATTAAGCGGAGGACAGAAACAGCGGGTGGCTATAGCCGGAGTTCTTGCCATGCAGCCCCAATGCATAGTTCTTGATGAACCTACTGCAATGCTGGATCCGCAGGGACGAAGAGAGATTATTGATGCCGTTACAGAGCTTAACAGAAAAGAAGGGATCACTGTCATTCTTATTACACATTATATGGAAGAGGTTCTGAATGCAAATAAAGTCTTTGTTATGGATAAAGGCAGAATAGTAATGCAAGGTACTCCGCGACAGATATTTAAGCATGCAGACGAACTTAAGGAAATAGGACTGACAGTACCATCTGCTGCTTTGTTTGCAGGGGAGTTAAGAAAAAGAGGGATAGAAATCCCTGATGGTATATTGACCACAGAGGAATTGGTGAAGGAAATATGTCGATCATTGCGGATCATTTGACTTATACATATAATAGAGGAACTGCTTACGAGAAAAAAGCGGTTAATGATGTATCCTTTAGCATTAAAGATGGTGAATATGTAGCGCTTATAGGTCATACAGGTTCAGGAAAATCCACATTGATACAGCTGCTGAACGGGCTATTAAGACCTCTGTCCGGTACTGTGTATGTAAATGGGGAGGATATATTTGAAAAAGATTACGATCTGCATGCATTAAGGGGTAAGGTAGGTATTGTATTTCAGTATCCGGAATACCAGCTGTTCGAGGAGGATGTATTTACTGACGTATGCTTTGGACCGAAGAATCTTGGGCTGGACCGTCAGGAAACAGAACTCAGGGCATATGAAGCCCTTAAGATGGTTGAACTTCCGGATGAGGCTTTTTTTCAGTCTCCGTTCGATCTGTCGGGTGGAGAGAAAAGAAGAGCTGCCATTGCAGGCGTATTGGCTATGAAGCCGGAGGTACTTATATTGGATGAGCCTGTTGCAGGGTTGGACCCCGCAGGAAGAGAATGGATTTTCAGGCTCTTATCAAAGCTGAGAAAAGAAAGATCTACAACAGTTATTCTGGTTTCACACAGTATGGATGACATTGCCGAGCATGCGGAACGGATACTGGTAGTGAATGATGGAAGCATAGTTATGGATGGTGCGCCTGCAGAGGTGTTTTCATATAATAAAGAACTCATGGAAATGGGACTTGATATACCTCAGGTAAGCAAAGTACTCTATATGCTTAAGGAAAACGGTATTAATGTAAATACGGATATTGTTACATTTAAGCAGGCGATAGCTGAAGTTGCGGGACTTTTTGAAAAAGCCCGTTATTGATCCTGGGAATCTGACAGATGTTTAGAGATATTACTTTGGGACAGTATTATCCCGCTGATTCGTACATCCACAGGCTGGATCCACGTACGAAAATAACAGTAACCTTTCTATATATGATCTCCATATTTCTGATAAGAGATATATGGGGATATTTGGTTGCTTTCATATTCCTGGCTTTCATGATCAGGATATCCCATGTTCCGGTAAAATTTATGGTACGGGGACTTAAGGGAATATTTATTATACTGATTTTTACTGCGATATTTAATGTTTTCTTTACACCCGGTGAGGTATTATTCTCGATATGGAAGTTAAGTATTACAAGAGAAGGCATCAGAGTGGCAGTAAGGATGGTTATCCGGCTTGTTTTTCTGGTCATGGGTTCTTCGATCATGACGCTTACCACTACACCGAATAATCTTACAGATGGTCTTGAGAAGATATTCAGGCCACTGAAAAGGTTTAAACTGCCAGTTCATGAAATTGCCATGATGATGTCGATTGCTCTGGGTTTCATACCCATATTGGTTGAGGAGCTTGATAAGATTATGAAAGCGCAGAGTGCAAGAGGGGCTGATTTTGAGAACGGAAGACTTTCCGTTAGGATAAAGACGATGATTCCTGTGCTGGTTCCGCTGTTTGTTTCAGCTTTCAGACATGCGGGAGATCTGGCAACAGCGATGGAAGCAAGGTGTTATCATGGAGGGGACGGACGTACCAGAATGAAGCCCTTAAGATATGGCAAACAGGACTATGCAGCGTATACTGTGGCTGTCCTGTATCTCGTTCTTGTGATCGGTATAGCTGTTATGCTGTAGCAATTTACAAGCTTGACGCCCTATATTTTAAATTTATCTGCTGTTCTGAATAGTTACTATCATATTTTGATAAACTGAGTTATAATACATCTTATGAGCATTGTTCCTTCCGGATGCCGTAAGATAGCTGGCGGATTTTGGTGTATATGAAAAGGATAATGCTTACAATAGCATATGACGGTACTGCCTATAAAGGCTGGCAGATACAGCCGGGCGAACCCACGATAGAAGGGGTTCTGAATTCGGAGCTGTCACGATTTCTGCATGAAGATATCAGAGTGATCGGTGCCAGCAGGACAGACGCAGGTGTACATGCAAGAGGAGCGATTGCTGTTTTTGATACGGAATCCTCAATACCGGGAGATAAATTTTCATTTGCAATAAATAAAGGCCTGCCTGATGATATAAGGATAATAAGCTCTGTTCAGGTGAGGGATGATTTCCATCCTAGAAAAGTACCCTGCCGCAAGACATATGAATACAGGATATATAATGATACCTTTCCCATGCCTACCAGAAGGCTGTATACTTATCATGTGTACGGTAAGCTTGATGAGAAGCTGATGGATCTGGCCGGTAAGCATCTTATCGGAGAACATGATTTTACCGCATTTTCAAGTGTGGGAGGTCAGGCTCTCACAACGGTCAGAACCATATTTGATATTTCGGTAATCCGGGAGGACAGGGAAGTAATCATATCTGTAACGGGTAACGGATTCCTGTATAATATGGTAAGGATAATCACCGGAACGCTTATAGAGGTGGGACAGGGAAAAACAGAGCCGGATGAAATCATAAGGATACTTGAAGAAAAGGACAGAAGTCTCGCAGGTCAGACAGCACCTGCATGTGGACTTTGCCTTGCAGGATATACATTTGATGATGATATGATCGCTGCAGGTTGACCTGTATTATGTGGGATCAGGACTGCAGGTTGGGACGCAAGTCAGTAAAGAGGAGATTGTCATGGAGAATTCTTTTTTTGATGAGGATGTCAGCGAGAGCGGAGGCTATCAGCCGATATATCACGGCGCTCCCGTTGCCGAGGACAAAAGAAGAGAGGAAAAGATTGAATCCAAGGCAGGCATGGTTATACTTACCGGAAAGGATCTGACGGATAAGAAAAGGGACAGAATGGCGATATATGCCTTGATCATAAGCTTTCTGGGAATATTCTGCGTTCTGTTTACCAACGGTTTTCTTGTAAGCATGCTGGGTCTGCTTCTTGCAGCCAGAGCATTCAACACAGGGACCATAAGGCGGAAAACTGCCACTGCAGCAGTAATATGCAGTGTCACGGCAATCGTTATGTATATAATATGTGTTGCGGCCAGGCCGTTCCTGCAGGATATGGATTGGTATGTGAGTTTTATGAACAATGTCGGAAAATACTGGCCATTATAATTAATATGCCGGAGTGTAAAGAAAGGAATTTGTGTATGCTGTCAAAAGAAAGAATCGGAGAATTAATAGCTGAACTTACACTTGATGAGAAATTATCCATGATACATGGGAATGGAATGTTTGAAACGGCAGGAGTGGAGAGATTAAATATCCCGCCGCTTATTTTTTCGGATGGTCCGATGGGAGTCCGTCTGGAGTTCGAAAAAGACAGCTGGGAAAAGAAGGGCCTGTCGGATGATTATGTAACATATCTTCCCTGCAACAGTGCGCTCGCTGCAACTTTCAACCGTGACCTTGCATATGAGACCGGAAGCGTGCTCGGGGAGGAAGCAAGAGGACGAAGAAAAGATGTGATACTCGGACCGGGCGTGAATATTAAACGTTCACCTCTGTGTGGGCGTAACTTTGAATATTTCAGCGAGGATCCTTATCTTACCAAAGAACTTGCCGTTGAATATGTAAAGGGAGTACAGCAGTGGGATGTTTCCGCCTGTGTTAAGCATTTCCTTGCAAATAATCAGGAAACAGCCAGACTTGAAGTTGATACCATAGTTGACGAAGAGGTTCTTAAGGAAATATATATGCCTGCCTTCCATGATGTTCTTACACGCGGCGGCTGCTATTCACTAATGGGCTCATACAACAGGATAAACGGAAAATTCGGATCGCAGCATACGCATTATCTTAGTGATGTTGTAAGAGACGAGTGGGGATACGACGGTCTTATAGTTTCGGACTGGGGAGCTATCCATGATACTGTTGAGGCGGCTGAATCCGGCCTTGATGTAGAAATGTCTGTAACCCCGGATTATGATAATTATTATCTGGCTTCACCTCTTAAGAAGCTGGTGGAAGAAGGAAAAATAAGTGAAGAACTTATAAATAAGAAGATAGAGCATATTCTCACTCTTATGAACCGTCTTAATATGCTGGACGGTGAGAGAAAACCAGGCGCATACAATACGGAAGAACACAGGGCAAAAGCACTTAAGGTCGCAGAGGAATCTGTTGTCCTCCTGAAGAATGATAAAGATATTCTGCCTCTTGATAAGAAGATGAAGAAGCTTCTGGTCATAGGTGAGAATGCAGAGAAGCTGCATGCTTTGGGCGGAGGAAGTGCCGAACTTAAGTCACTTTATGAGATATCGCCTCTTATGGGCATCAAGAAGCTGCTCGGGGGCAATACAAAGGTAGAATATGCAAAAGGATATTCCTGTGATATATATAGAGGAGATGAGGATGAAAAGTGGCAGGAAAGAAGCCTTGATCTGAATTATGTACGTGTAAAAAGCAGTGAAGAAGCCGATGAGAAGATGAAGGAGCTTAGAAAGAAGCTGAGAGAAGAAGCGCTTGCAATGGCCAAGGAATATGAGAATATAATCTTTGTGGGCGGTTCCGATCATGTGCCCGGACATGACAGCGAAGGAGATGACAGGTTAGATATAAAGCTTCCTTATGAGCAGGATATACTTATAAAAGAACTTCTGAAGATCCGTCCTGACATGGTTATAGTATTGACAGCCGGAAGTGTTGTTGATATGCGTGAGTGGATTGATGATACACATGCCGTTTTATGGGGGTGGTATGGAGGAATGGAAGGAGGAACAGCGATAGCAGAGGCGCTGTTTGGCGATGTGAACCCTTCCGGAAGACTTCCCGAGACATTCTACCATGATCTGTCCGAATGCTCGGCACACGCCATCGGAGAGTACGGAAAAAAGGATAGTGTGGAGTATAAGGATGGAATCTATGTAGGATACAGATATACCGATAAGAACGGCGTTACTCCTCAGTTCCCGTTTGGTTACGGACTTTCATATACTACCTTTGAATGTAGCAATTCCGAGGTCAACGAGGAAGTTTCCACTGTTACATGTGAAGTGGTAAATACAGGAAGCAGGGCGGGCAAGGTATCCGTTCTTGCATATATGAAAGATAAAGAGGATGAACCGGTAAAGGTACTCGCAGGATTCGAAAAGATATACCTTGAGCCCGGAGAGAAGAAGACAGTAACCGTGAATGTAACAGACGGAGTGGTAAAAGGAAGAGAATATTTCGCGGTTGTGTAAAAATTCATTGACACACATGGATGTGTGTAATATAATGTTTAGGCGTGACAACGGGCAGACTGTGCCATAGCCCCGGTACTTAAGCCTTTTGAACGCAAAGCAGTTCTCCCATGATTTGGGAGCAGATATGAATGTGTCATTTCCCAACACAGGCATTCTGAAGAAGCTGCACACACAGTTTTGTATAGTTCTTATGGAGGAAAACAAATGAAAACATTTATGCCCAGCGAGGCTGCCATTGAGAGAAAATGGTATGTCGTTGACGCTACAGGATATACATTAGGACGTTTGTCTTCTGAGGTTGCCAAGATGCTTAGAGGAAAGAATAAGCCCATCTTCACACCTCATGCAGACACCGGTGATTATGTGATAATAACAAATGCGGACAAGATTACTGTAACAGGTAAGAAGCTTGACCAGAAGGTATACTACCGTCATTCGGAATATGTAGGCGGCATGAAGCAGCAGACACTTAAGGAGAAGCTTGCAAAGGCTCCGACAGAGGTTCTGGAGAAGGCTGTAAGAGGAATGCTTCCCAAGGGTCCCCTCGGAAATAAGATGTACAAGAAGTTATTCGTATACGCAGGTGCTGAGCATCCGCATGCGGCTCAGAAGCCTGAAGAGATCAAGTTCTAAGAGAGGGATTGAAAGGAGGATATTAAAGTGGCTAAAGCAGCAGAAAGGTTCTACGGAACAGGAAGAAGAAAAAAAGCTATCGCAAGAGTATACATTATGCCCGGCAAGGGTAATATAACAATAAACAAGAGACCCATAGACGAATATCTTGGTTTTGAGACACTTAAGACCATCGTACGTCAGCCTCTTGTTGCAACAGACAATGTGGATAAGTTCGATGTACTGGTTAACGTACATGGCGGCGGATACACAGGACAGGCAGGTGCAATAAGACACGGTATCGCAAGAGCATTGGTTAAGGCTGATGCAGAATACCGTCCGACACTCAAGTCAGCCGGATTCTTAACCCGTGATCCTCGTATGAAGGAGAGGAAGAAATACGGTCTCAAAGGCGCCCGTAGAGCACCACAGTTTTCAAAGCGTTAAGCATTATCTGCGGAAATGGAAATATACAAAACACTCGAAGCAAGCTTGCTTGCATTCGAGTGTTTTTTTATTTGCAATTCCATAGGAATCTACGGATGACCGAGATGAAGCGTAGCGGAGTCGAGGTTATTCGTAGATTTCCGCAGATAATTATAAAACAAGAGACGAACGAAAAAATCCGAAGGATTTATGAGTTCGTCTCTTGTTTTTGCAGGAATCCTTACCTTGATATAGCAAGAAGCGGATTGCGAATTATCTCTTGTCTTTGCAGTAATCCTTATCTCACCCCTTTATCCTACTTAAACCCCCGGATTCCTCAATACAAGTTCGAGATCACTCAACGGAACTGTTGAGATATAGTATTCCGGATTATTGGTATAAGCCCATCTGTTGCGAAGTCTCTGCCATTCCTGAGCCGTGAATACTCTGGGAGCACCGTTCTTATCCCTGAATGCTACGCTTCCGTCCGCATTGAAAACATATTGTCCGGTTGCTTCGGCTCCACCGTTTACTTCCTTTAATGCTTCATCATTAATGATCTTATCCTGATCTGCCATAATAAACATCCTCCTTTTTTGATGCATTTGAGCTTCTGTTAATTTATACGAAAAAAATAAATAAATGGCAAAAACTGATTAAATTATTCTTCTAAAAGTTATCTTTTATAAGAGATGCGCTCTCATGTCCTCTCCGCTCATATTAAGAAGATAGGCAGGAGCAACATCAAATACAGTCTTACATCCTGACATCCCCTCTTTATTCATCCTGTAAGCAGCTCTTGCATAGGCGATAAGTACAGAAGAGGTGAACTCAGGATTGGATTCGAGGTTAAGCTTATATTCTATTACATGCTTTGTTTCATTATTCCAGCCTGTAACACCGCTTCTTATGACCATTCCTCCGTGAGGGATTCCCTTATGATCACGGTCAAGCTCCTCCTGTGAAATGAAATGTACGGTCGTATCATAATCTGCAAAATAGTTCGGCATTGTTACGATTTCTTTCTCTATCTTAGCTTTGTCAGCGCCTTCTTTTGCAACGACAAAGCATTCTCTGGTGTGCTTTTCTCTTGTGGTAAGTTCGGGATTCTTCCCGCTTCGTACGGCTTCAACAGCAGCTTCGACAGGGATGGTGTACTGCCTTGCATCCTGAACGCCGTCAATGCGCCGGATGGCATCCGAATGTCCCTGGCTGACGCCCTTGCCCCAGAATGTGTAATCCTTACCGTTTGGGAGGATTGCGTTGGCATAAGCCCTGTTAAGAGAGAACATTCCGGGATCCCAACCGACTGAAATCATTGCAATATGACCTCCGTTCTTTGCAGCCGAATCAACCTTTGCGAAGTGCTCCGGGATCTTTGCATGTGTATCGAATGAGTCTATAACATTAAAATCAGCTGCGTACTTCGGTGTCATTTCGGGAAGATCCGTAGCACTGCCGCCGCATATGATCAGAACATCTATCTCATCTTTATGATCAAGTATATCGTTTGATGAATAGACAGCGGCGTCGGATGTTAATATGCTTACGGCTGATGGATCTCTCCTTGTAAACACACATTTCAGCTCCATATCATCATTCTGTCTGACTGCGCACTCGACTCCGCGCCCTAAGTTTCCATAGCCTAAAATACCTATCCTGATGCTCATTTGGTTTTCCTCTCCTTTGTGGTTTTTAGTTATACTTTATATTATAACCATTAATACTGTTTTGCAATAAAAAGCCTTCTTATTTTTAGATTGAAATAAGAATCCGTATTTGGTAAAATATTTTTTTGGTTGCAGGTAAATATATATGCATGTGAGGTTTGAAAAGTGAGCAGAAGAAAAAGAAAAGGTATGTCGACGGGTATCCTGATAACTTTAATAGTAATAGCTGCAGTGTTGTGTCTTGTAATGGTAACGGTTATGTATATGGATAATCATGGACTGCTGGGTAATACTGAAAAGGAGAATGCTTCGACAGATATGACGGATGAAGATGGGGATGCAGATATAAATGTAAATGAAGAAGCGGAAAAAGATGCATCAGAAAATGAAGAGGTTGAGATTGTTACTGCCATGGACACGGAAGGACTGGTATTTCCTGATTTTGACAGCAGTCTTTATTTGAATGATGAGAAATTTAAGGCGATCGCACCGGATCATGAGAATGTAAATATAAAGGAGCTTCAGAAAGAGGTAAATCCTGAAATATATGCATGGCTGTACGCACCGCACACAGGAATAGATTATCCTGTACTGCAGCATGAAGACAAGGATGACTATGCCTTTTATTCCTCCCATAATGAAAAGGGAGAGGAAGATGACAAAGGAGCGATTAATACCGAATATTTCAATCTTAAGGAATTCAAAGATTATCTTACGGTGATATATGGACGAAATATGGGCGATGGAACCATGTTTTCCAATCTTGAGCTTTACAGGGATCCGACCTTCTTTAAAGATAATCCGTACATATATGTATATACTGACGATGAAATACTGGTATATAAGACCTTTGCAGCATATGAATTTGAGGATGTCCATCTGATACTGTTTTATGTGACTTCCGTTGATTTTATGTTTGAAAAGTATCTGAACGGGCTTGAAGAAATGCCCGGGATTGATGCGAACATAGATAAAACGGCGTGGCCGGGAAAAGATGACAGGATTTTAACACTGTCAACATATATAAGAAATGATCCGAACAGCAAAAGATATCTGGTTCAGGCCAAACTGATCGGGATCAGGAAACAGGAAGGACAGGAATAGAAGGGAAAATATATAGTGAGCCTGTTTAATAATACAGAAAATAAAAGAAGAGTGATTGATGTACACTGTCACATACTGCCCGGGATAGATGACGGCTCGGACAGCTGGGAAACATCCATGGAGATGATGAGGATTGCGTGGGCGGACGGAATAACAGATATGATAGCAACCCCTCATTTCAAAGCAGGACGTCATAATGCATCTCCGTCAAGGGTGAAGGAACTGGCAGGAGAGCTGCAAAAGAGAGTAAATAATGAAGGTATGGATATAAAGATATATACCGGAAATGAGATAATGTATTTCAGCGAAGCGGCGGATATGCTGGATGCAGGAGATATACTTACGTTATGTGACAGCGATTATGTGCTGGTGGAGTTCCTGCCCGGTGATAATTTTATGCATATATCTTCGGGACTTGATGGGCTCAGATATATGGGCTTTGAGCCGATACTTGCACATGTTGAAAGATACGAATGCATGTTAAGGGATATTAAAAATGTTCAGGAGCTTGCAAGAAAAGGCATAAATATGCAGGTGAATGCTTCCTCTCTTACAGGTGCACTCGGTGCAAAGGTTAAGAAGGCCGTAATAAAGATGCTGGATGAGGGATATATAGATTTCATCGGAACAGATGCACATGACACAGGAAGGAGATCGCCTCAGATGAGTAAGTGCATAAAGGTGTTGAGCAGAAGATATGAGAACGGGGACGTTGACGATCTGGTGTGTTCAAATGCACTTGACATAATAGAAGATTATCA
The DNA here is from genome assembly GCA_024691125.1 of Lachnospiraceae bacterium. Lineage (GTDB taxonomy): Bacteria > Bacillota > Clostridia > Lachnospirales > Lachnospiraceae > UBA2868. Next base: position 27,205 of record JAILNV010000203.1, read on the forward strand.
ATAAAATTAACTAAATAGCTATTTGTTAAATGATTTGGAGAATTACAAATGGGAAATAAAGATGAAGAAATAGAAATAGATCTTGCAGAGGTGATTGCATTTCTGCTTCATTGGCTATGGCTTATTATTCTTTCGGGTATTTTGTGCGGAGCGATCGGACTCGCTGTGAGCGCTTTTGTCATATCACCTAAATATCAGTCTACAACGAAAGTATATATTCTGAATAAACAGAACTCAAACGGGAATATTTCATATTCCGATACCCAGCTGGCCACTCAGCTTACCAAGGATTATGAAGAGCTTATAACCTGTCGGAACGTTCTGGAGAAAGTTATTACGAATCTTAAGCTGAATGACAGTTATGAGACGCTGCTTAGCCGTATCACGGTTGCCAATGCTTCGGATACCCGTATCATATCGATAACGGTCAAGGATGTAAGCCCGGAAGAGGCAAGAAGGATTGCAAATGAGGTAAGAGATGTTGCAAGCTCACACATTACCGAAGTAATGGATATTGAGGCGGTAAATGTAGTCGATGAGGCCAATCTTCCCGATATTGACAAACCTTCGGAGCCTTCAATTACCAAATACACGGCGATAGGAGCAATGGTTGGTATCTTTATATGTATTGCTTTCCTTCTGATCAAATATCTGGCCGATGATACCATAAGAGTATCGGAGGACGTGGAAAAATATCTTGAACTTTCGACACTGGGCCTTATACCGATCATGGAAGGTGAATCCGTTAAGTCTAAAAAGAAGAGGAAAGGGCGGACAATAAATAAAAGTGAAAATAACCATAATCCCGACTCCGCAAATGATGATTCGGACAGTGAGGAATCGGCAGATGCTTCCGCGCCTGACAAAAGCAGACAGGCAAAGAATGCTTCGGTTTTAAGAAGATCCAGGAGTAAAGGGGTCGATAAGAGATTGGTAAACGAGATAGTGTCGCTGAAGGTATCGGATATTGACAACCTTGATGAAGAGGTGGATGTAGAGGAACCGGAGGCTGCTAAGGTAATGCAACAGATGGCACTTGCTGAAAACCTGGAGAACGGCGATGTGATTTCAGATCAGGAGAAATAAAATGCAGCAGATCGAAATAAAAATTGATACTCATGATTTCAGAACCAATGAAGCGTTTAAGACACTGAGAACAAATATCGAGTTCGCCGGTGAGGATATACAGGTAATAGGCCTTACCAGTGCAACACCAAATGAAGGTAAGTCGACTGTATCATTCGAATTGGCCAGAACGTTCGCAGAGAGCGGCCGCCGCACTCTGCTGATCGATGCTGATTTACGTAAGTCCGTTATGAGAAACAGATATAAGCTGGGTAAGGTACGCTACGGTCTTACAAATGTATTGGTAAAGAAGGCAGATTTCGAAGATGCAATATGTGAGACCGATATACCGGATTTCCATATGATGTTTGCGGGACCCGTACCACCCAATCCCAGTGAGCTTCTCGGAGGCAAAACCTTTAAGAGGCTGATCGAATACGGACGGGAGAATTACGATATTGTTATAATTGACGCTCCGCCCATAGGTTCGGTAATTGACGCGGCTGTAATAAGTAAGAAATGTGATGGAATGATCGTAGTTATCGAAAGCGGTGTTATAAGTTATCGCTTTGCAAGAAAGGTAGTAGAGCAGTTAAAGGTTGCGGATGCGAAGATACTCGGAGTGGTGCTTAACAAGATGAATCTGACCGGTAAAGGCTATTACGGTAAATACTATGGCAAGTATTACGGTAAATACTATGGAAAATATTACGGTAAGTACTATGGAAATTACGGTAATGACTAAGATTGAACCGTGCATATGTGACTGTTTTAAGAGGGTATGAGCAAAAGACGAAGAAGAACCAGAAGAATAGAGTCGAGGAATGAGTACATCATAAAGCGTGTGCTGATCATACTGTGTTGTATTTTGGCGGTCGGCGTGATACTTGTTGCTGCCGTAAAGATAGTTACAATAGTCGGAAGAAACAGACTTGTCAAGAATGCAAATACGCAGGGACCAAACCTAACTGAAGAAAGTAATGCCGCGCCTGTAACTGACCCGGTATATGCTTCTGACTGGCAGGAGGGATGGGTGACTCTTGACGGTAAGGTTTATGAGTATAATGAAGATATAAGGACTTTCCTGATCCTGGGAATAGATAATGCCCACAGCTCAGGTGATGTGGACTATGGTGAGATCACATCGGGAGGCCAGTCTGACGGTATCTTCCTTTTGATAATGAATCCGACGGATGAAACCATCAAGGTATTTGCGGTTAACAGGGATACGAAGGTCGACGTTCTGATGGTCGGAGGCGGAGAAGGCGGCAGCGATATGTGGGGTGAGGCCAATATAGCTGTTCAACATGGGTTTGGAGGCGGAGGAGCTTACAGCTGTGAGCTTACAAGAGATGCGGTAAGCCGTCTTTTGTTTGATATTCCGATCCATGGATATGCCGCAATAAATTATATGGCTATTCCCGATATTAATGATTCTGTAGGCGGTGTCGAGCTTACACTTCCGGATGATATGGATGTTTCGATGGTAAAGAAAGCATGGAAGCCGGGAGCAACAATAAATCTTAAGGGGAAGGATGCTTATGATTTTGTACACTACAGGGATACAGATGTGTTTGAAAGTCAGAGGCAGAGACTGGAAAGACAAAAACTCTATCTTAAAACATTTATAAATAAGGTTAAGGCTAAAACAAAAGAAGATATAACGTTTCCGGTGAATGTTTATAATAGTATTAAGGATTATATGGTGACAGATCTTACAGTTGATTCGATCAGCTATATGGCCTCCGAATACTATGATTATTCGTTTGAAGGCGATGACATTTATACCATGGAGGGCCATACGGAAACAGATGAATACTTCGAGTATTTTATTCCCGATAAGGATAGCCTGAGGGAGCAGATCATAAAACTTTTTTATAAAGAAGTTGACAGAAATAACTAAATAGAGTATCCTATACAAATGTGAGAACTAAATGTATTGTTCTACCGCGCTAAACGATGTGTTTAGCGGAATTATGCTATACCCCGGGTTATATCCGGTTGGTATATTGTCACAAGCACTCTATGAAAGGAGGGAAATGTTGAAGTGAAAAAGAGAATTCTTGCTGTTATTGTTTCATCTTTACTGATAGTTTCAATGACAGTACCGGTATTGGCAGCAGGCTCAGGTAATTCGAATAAGGCAATGGAAATTGCGATTATGAAGATGCTCCTTGGAATAAAGGATGAGCCGAAGTCTGAAGAATCAAGTTCAAGTTCAAGTTCAAGTTCAAGCTCAAGCGCTAGTACAGCAGCTTCTTCATCGTGGACAAACGGTGCTCAGAATACAGACTTGAATGCAAACACAATGCTGGCATATGTTTATTATAATTCACTCTTTAACACCGGTCTTACTGTTGCAGCTGCACAGTGGGGTAATAGTGGTGATGAGTATTGGTCATTTACAAGCCCGCTTTTTGTACCCGGAAGTAATGTGGTTATCCAGGAGTTCTGGAAGACAGGCGAGAGTAAGTCAACTGATGTTAAAGCAGATGCAAAGAATACAGCTAGCAAGGTAAAGGCAAGAAATGCAGCTGGTTCAAAGGCCGATACAGCAGCAGCTTGTCTTAGGGTTGGTAATCAAAGATAATATTTATTCTGTTTAATCTCCCCTGAAAAGGGGAGATGGCAGGATTAATCACGCGTGATTAATCAAGTAGTAATATTTGATTTTCGGCTTGTGACAAGGGGAACCGGTTAATGCCGGTTCCTTTTTTCGAATTACGGAAAGGAATATACTGATGGATTTCAATCGTTCAAATATTAAATGGATAATCATCCTGATCCTTATTTCTGCACTGATCTGCGGAGGAATTGTATTTTACGGAATTAGAAAGAGAAGTAATTCGATTACCTATGACCGAAGCAAGATGCTTGAATATGCTCATAAGTTTTATGATCAGGGTGATGTTCGTAAAGCCATATACCAGATGGAGTATTACTGCCTTAACCAGGAGGATGTATTTGATGAAGAAATGGAGCTTGCAGGCTGGTATAAGGAGCTTGGAGATGATGATAGTGCGCTTAAAGCCTATTCAGAAGCTGTTGGTATGGCTGAGTACGGAAATAATGATATTTCGGTTAAAGAACCGTTCTATCATGTGGGTTCGGATGATATTTCCCTCAAGATAGAACCGGTAGTAGGGTTTACAAAGAATGTAAGCCTTGTTTTCAAGGGTGAGGATATAACTCCGGAGGAATATGAGGTAGGTAAGGTAGACGGAATACGGGATAAGCTTACAGAGGATGAAGGCTGCAGGACAACACCCTGGACCGAGATTGATAAGTCCAAGGGAGCGATCATACTTACAGGAGATATAAACTGTGCAATATGGCAGTTTATGGACAGTGAGGGGCAGATAGAGTGTGTGGAGGATCTGTATTACGAGGATGAAGAGGCACAGGAGAAAGAAGAAGGCAGAAATGTGATCTGTAATCTTGGTTCCATAGCTATGGAAAACAGACCGTACTCTATGATGCAAATACCTGAGACGGCCGTTAAGTGCCGTGTTACATATGCGGATGAATCAATAGGAAACCGCAGCTTTTCCGATAACAAAGGTATACTTATGTATTATGGTACAATGCTTCAGGGATACAGTGATTCGGGATCGAGTGCCTGTGATCTTCCTGACCTTGAGGAAGGACAGTCTATAGAATATAAGGATAAGAAATGGAGCCTTTATGAAGGTGGAACCTTTAAAGAAGAGCTTAATATAGAAGTACCTGCAATATATAATGGAGCAGGTATATTCATGCAGGGCGATATTTGCGGAAGGATAACCGTAGAGTCTCCGGATTCCGGGATGAAATTGGGCAAAGAAGGCGAGTACGGAATAGAGATACTCGGTTCGAATGGCTTTGTGGCATGCAGAAGGCTTGGCGATGCAGTGGGAATGCATTTCGATTACTGCATAGACAATGAATGGGTTGGCAACGGTGTTAATGATTTTGACAACGCTTATCCCTGGTCGGATATAAAGCTGTGCAATCTGACAAAAGACGAAAACGGTGAAGATGCGGTAGTCTATGAGGGAGAGCCCGGATTCAAGACAGACGGTACAGCCGGAAATGTTATGGTTGAGATTCCCAAGTTCTATGTTAAGAGAGTGGTGGAAAATGACCGCGAAGAAATATGGATCAGTGGATCTTCGCATAACGGATACGTATTGGATCCTGTATTTATGGACGAAGGTGAAGAGAAGGATCATGTGTATGTCGGGGCATATCTCGGAAGTGTTGAGGATGGAGTGCTCATGAGCGTAGCAGGTTCTTATCCGACTCTTAATGTATCTTATAAGGATATGAGAAGTCTTGCGAATTTCAACGGTGAGGGTTACCGTGAGATAGGCTATGCCATGTATTCTGCTATTCAGAAGCTGTTCATGGTGGAAACAGGCTGCATCGACTCCACTTCGCTTATGGCCGGAGAAACAGATCTGTACTATTACAGTTACAATAAAGATGCAAACAACAAAAATACCGGAATAGCTATCCAAAGCGAGGTTAGCTCAAACAGAATAGTGGTTAATAACATTGGTGTTACCGAGAAGCTTGAAGAAGGAAGCAGTATAGTTCTTCTCAATAAAACAGATGGATGGGATGCAATGAAGCTGGATGAAGAACTCATCAGCAAGGCAAGGAGGAACAGACGTTCAAGCGTGTTTATTGACCATAATACCGATAACTGCAGGGAGATAGTATCCGTTAATGATGATGGTGAGCAGATAGAGATTACATTCGCCGGTGATCCGGTTGATATTTATGCCGGTGAAACTATTGTGGCATCATACCCCTCTTTGACGGGTAAGACTTCAGCCATAGATTATTGTACAGGCTGTCTTGTGGCAAATAACGGAAGACATAGCTTTAAGTACAGAAATATGGAAAATATTTACGGAAGCGCCATGGTAATGCTGGGGGCTGACACATATCTTCTGGATGGCGGTTTTTGGTTTGTTAACGAATCAGGTGAAGAGCAGATGCTTAATGTTTACATACCGGCCCAGAATGTAGGAGTTGACGGAGGTGAGTCAGAGCACAATAATACTAATGATTCCTGCATAAGAAAGCTTTCTTATGATCCTGAGAATCCTACAATAATGATCCCGTGCGAGTATGGGGCATCTACGTACAGTAATTATGCAGATTATTATTACTATGGGTCATCGTCTGATGAGAAGACATATTATCTTGCGGTGGGCGATCCTATGAATGTTAAAAGAGCCGGAGGATTGTTCGAGATGAGGGCGATAATTGATTCGGATGATTACGCAAGGTATTATCTGGGTGGAAGAATAATGTACAGGTAAGAAAAAAGCCCTTGATTTATGAGGATATTGATTTTAAAATATATGTAATAGATATTTCGGAGGTATTTACATATGGCTATGAGATTGGTTACACGGTCTGATTTTGATGGATTGGCGTGCGGTGCTTTGTTGCTCGCAGCCGGTGTTATTGATAATTGGGTATATGCCCATCCCAAGGATCTTCAGGATGGCAAGGTTGAAATAACGGAGAATGATTGCCTCGCCAATGTTCCTTATGTTGAAGGCTGTGGATTGTGGTTTGATCATCATTCCAGTGAGTTTGAACGTAATCAGCTTGAAGGTAAATACAAGGGAGAGAGCAGGATAACACCTTCATGTGCGAGGATTATATATGAGTATTACGGCGGTAAGGAGACATTCCCGAACTTTGATGATATGATGGTCGCTGTCGATAAGGTGGATTCAGGTAATCTTACGATTGATGAGATCATGAATCCCACAGGGTGGATACTGGTTGGATTTCTGATGGATCCCCGTACAGGTCTGGGACGCTGGAGGCAGTTCACGGTTTCCAATTATCAGCTGATGGAGAAGCTGATGGTTGCCTGCAAGGACAAGTCTACCGATGAAATCCTCGATATGCCTGATGTTAAGGAAAGAATTGAGGTATATAATGAACAGACAGAGAAATTCAAGGAAATGGTGAAGGCACATACCCGTACAGAAGGAAATGTGATCATCAGCGATCTGAGGAATGTGGATCCCATATATACAGGTAATCGTTTCCTGATCTACAGTATGTATCCCGAACAGAATATCTCTGCATGGATAGTGAATGGTAAGGGCGGTTTGGGATGTTCCGCTGCGGTTGGATACAGTATTATCAACAAGACCTGTAAGGTGGACGTTGGTCATCTTATGCTTAAGTATAACGGTGGCGGTCATGAGAAGGTCGGAACATGCCAGTTCAGTGATGATAACATGGAAACAGATCTTCCAAAGATGCTTGATGAGCTGTGTTCATTGGCTAATGCATAGAATAATAAAGAAAAAAGCTTCGCCTGCAGGCGGAGCTTTTTTACTGCAGTATTTTTATCTTGGTTGCGTGTTTTCTGTTATGAAGGCCTGCTATTATTATCAGAAGAAGATACAGATACGCTGTAATATAAACCGGAAAATAGTATTTAAAATAAGATGCCGGGGCGAGTATGAATACAATGAACCAGTGAGACAGAAGCCCGCCGGATAAAAAGAATGTAAACCATCTGCTTCTCGCAAGAGAATACAGGCAGATGAACAACAGTATCACTAAAGGTATAAAGAGATTATATGATACTGTTTTGATTATGCTTATGATAAATGACAGAAGTCCTTTTATTCCGGAACCGTTGAAAGTAATATGGTAGGGCAGGGCGGCGTAGACGAAGGCCCCTATTCTTGTACGAAGGAAGATGTTGGGATTGTTTCTGAATATCCTCTTAAGAGCAGCGGTGAATTCATAATATTCGGTAACGCCGGCATCTTCTCTGACACCTATGAAGCCCGGCTGATACAGGATAAGAACATCCTCATAATTGATATCTCCGTAATAATCACTTATCGCATCCAGCGATTCAAGGGAAATATACCTGTCAACGACAGCAAGATCCGAAGCATTTTTGGACAGATCCAGTCCGTTCCGGTACATGTTTGTTATCGTATAGGCGTAGAAGGGCTTCATGCGGTCATCTGCAGCAGCTCCCATTTCCTTTGCTATAAATCCGTTCTGAGGGACGGAGAACAGATATTGCATTGCGATCCATAGCAGCATAAGCAGAGCGAATGTTTTTTTCTCTTTAATGCGGACTGTTTTCTTTTCGGTATAAAAGAGGGGAAGGTTCTTCCGGGTTCTTTCATCCCGGTCACCGGAATAATGAGGTATTACAAGTGTCAGGTCACTATAGGAAATATAGATCAGTATGGGTATGATCACAATGAGATATATTCCCTCTGTACGCCATTGGGTCAGTACGGAACCAAGAATGATCAGCGTTGCAAGTCTTGCAGGTGTAAGAGCAGCCTGTTCTAGCCTGTCAAACAGAAGAATGACTGTCATAAACAGATACAGAAGAAAATATATGGGAAGCCTGTGGGCACTTGTTGTATAGGCTATTACCGGATAAAGAATAAACAGAAGCATCGTAAGTGCCCCGTATCCGATCTTTACCGGCCTGCTTATAAAGGGCTGTGATGAGCGTATGTCGAAATAATCGGAGGCTCTTAACACCGTATATCCGATCACGAGGTATTCTGTGAGAAGCTTCATAAATATAGGGGCGTACATATGAGGTATGATCATTAGGCTTATGATATAGTAATAAGTGGTTATGTAATAAAACCATGTATAATGAGTAAGGGAAATGGCATTTTCATAAATAAGAGTCTCGTCATTTGAAAGGTACCCGGAGCGCAGCTTGATCAAACAGACAGGGATCATTACCACAAGGTAAGGGAGAGCTGACCGGAATACTCTTGTTACCGTATTGCCTTTTGTCCATTCTGATCTGAACAGACTGCCATTGTCAACCAACAGCTGCCAGAGCATAAGATAAAGAAACCATGTTACAATGAAAGCAAGTAACCTGCAGATGATATAGTCACCTGGATTATCCGAAGGGGCTGCGGTAAAGATGTGTTTTCCCGCGAAAAAGCTTAGTATCTGGTGTATAAGAGCCAAAACACTGATGATCGCATATTTGATTTTGTTCATACTCACCTCGTTATCGGTATATGCTGTCCCTGAGTGACAGTACGTTACGGTTGTAGTTGAAAAAAAATACATTATTGAGTATACTATATATTGGTGTATTTTTAAAGTGTTACACAAATTATGTCATGGGAGAAGCAAATGAAAAAGATTATCATAACAGGCTGTAACGGTCAGCTGGGCAGAGAAATAAACAGGCTTTATGAAGGCAATAAGGAATATGAGCTTGTCAATACGGATTTCAGGGTAGATGGTATAAGGGATCTGGACATAACAAGCCTTGATGCATGCCTTGAACTGTTCAAGGAGGTTAAGCCGTATGCCGTGATAAACTGTGCGGCGCATACAGCTGTGGATGCCTGTGAAGTACAGAAAGATGCTGCATATAAGATAAATGCCATAGGTCCGAGGAATTTAAGCATTGCAGCCACAGAGACGGGCGCGAAAATGATGCACATTTCCACTGATTACGTATTTGCCGGGGATGGGAAGGTTCCATATACCGAATTCGATCCGGTCGGACCGAAGGCAATGTATGGGATAACCAAGCTCGCAGGTGAGAATTTCGTTAAGCAGTTCGCTAAGGACTTTTTTATAATAAGGACTGCATGGCTGTACGGAGACGGAAAGAACTTCGTAAAGACGATGCTTAAGCTTTCGGAGAATCATGACAGGATAACAGTTGTTAACGATCAGCTCGGATCGCCCACAAGTACGGAGGAACTGGCTAAAGCGGTTGCATATCTCCTTCCCACTCAGAATTATGGACTGTTTCACGGAACATGTGAGGGACAGTGCAGCTGGGCGGAATTTACAAAAGAGATATTCAGGCTGGCCGGAAAGACCACGGAAGTCGTTCCCGTGACAAGCGAAGAGTATAAGGCTATGAATCCGCAGTCCGCAGACCGCCCGAAATTCTCGGTGCTGGACAATTATATGTTCAGGCTTACTACAGATCACAGATATGCCGATTGGGAGAAAGCGATTGCGGCTTACATAGGGAATTATCTTCAGTAAAGAGGAGAACAATGCAGTATTTAAACGATCTTATCCACAACAGGATGCTGATCACAGCTGTACTCGGCTGGGCAGTGGCTCAGGTGGTTAAGGCAATAATAGATTGTGGGATGAACAAAAGAATCAATATAGAACGACTGGTGGGTTCCGGTGGAATGCCTAGCTGCCATTCATCGACAGTATGTGCTCTGTGTGTAGGCGCAGGGATGGAGTACGGTCTTGGTTCATCAGCCTTTGCGCTTGCTGCAATATTGGCCATAATAGTTATGTATGATGCAAGAGGAGTGCGTAGGGAAACAGGTACACAGGCTGAAGTACTGAATCAGATGATGGATTTCTTCAGGCGTTATGAGAACGGCGAGTTCAGGCTGGAGTTCAATCAGGAGCAGCTGAAGGTTTTGATCGGGCATACGCCTCTTCAGGTAATTTGCGGAGCTGTTTTGGGCATTGTTGTAGGGATAGTGTCAATGAATGTTCTGCCATAAATATATAGCATAAGGAGAATCAGTATGAGAAATGTAGCACTTATAACGGGAATAACCGGACAGGACGGGTCATATCTTGCAGAGCTTCTGCTCGAGAAGGGATATGAGGTACATGGCATAATAAGACGTCATTCAAGTATCAGCACGGACAGAATAGATCATCTTTATTATGACAGGGAGATACGTGACAAGACCATGTATCTGCATCATGGTGACCTTACGGATTCAAGTAATCTGAACAGGCTTATCGAGCAGATACAGCCCACCGAAATATATAATCTTGCGGCACAGTCGCATGTTGCCGTTTCCTTTGAGGTTCCGGAATATACGGCTGAAACAACCGGAATAGGAACGCTGCGCCTTCTGGATGCAATTAAAAAATCCGGCGTTAAGACAAGATTCTATCAGGCATCAACATCTGAACTGTTCGGTGGACTGCCGGAGACTGCTCCCCAGTCTGAGAAGACACCTTTCTATCCCAAGAGTCCGTACGGTGCTGCCAAGCTGTACGCTTATTGGATAACTGTCAATTACAGGGAAGCCTATAATCTGTTTGCCTGCAACGGTATATTATTCAATCATGAATCTCCCAGAAGAGGTGAGACCTTTGTAACAAGAAAGATAACACGTGCGGTTGCCTCAATAATGGCAGATGAGAGGGAGAAGCTTTCTCTCGGTAATCTCGATGCCAAGCGTGACTGGGGTTTTGCCGGTGATTATGTTGAGGGAATGTGGAGGATCCTTCAGCAGGAGAAGCCGGATGACTATGTGCTTGCAACAAATGAGACACATACGGTCCGGGAGTTTGTAGAGCTTGCATTCAGGGAAGTGGGTATCGATATTGAGTGGAAGGGCAAAGGCGTAGGAGAGAAGGGATATGATTCCAAAACAGGCCGTATGCTCGTAGATGTCAATCCCAGATATTTCAGACCTGCAGAGGTTGAATTCCTTTGGGGCGATTCCACTAAAGCTGAGAAGGTGCTCGGCTGGAAGAGGAAGGTTGATTTCCCGCATCTTGTTTCAATGATGGTTGATTCGGATATGAGGGCAATAGCAGGAATGAGTGCAGAGGAATACAGGAACGGAGAACGTAAGATAGGCTCTATAGACGAAAGAAGATAAAGATATTATAAGGAAGAGATACATAAAATGGAAAAAGATGCAAAGATATATGTAGCGGGACACCGCGGAATGGTGGGCTCGGCAATAGTAAGAGAGCTTGAGAGACAGGGCTATACAAACATAATCACAAGGACTCATAAGGAGCTTGACCTGTGCAGGCAGAACGATGTTGAGGAGTTTTTTGCGACTGAAAAGCCGGAATATGTCTTTCTTGCGGCCGCTAAGGTGGGTGGTATTGCGGCAAACAGCGAAGCATTGGCTGATTTCATGTATTTTAATATGATACTTGAAATGAATGTGATACACAGCGCATATGAAAATGGCTGTAAGAAGCTTGAGTTCCTGGGATCATCCTGTATTTACCCCAGGCTTGCACCACAGCCCATGCCTGAAAGCTGTCTGCTGACATCCGAGCTTGAAAAGACCAACGAGGCCTATGCACTGGCCAAGATATCAGGCCTTAAGTATTGTGAATTCCTTAATAAACAGTACGGTACGGATTATATCTCCGTAATGCCGACCAATCTGTATGGCCCCAATGACAATTATCATCCGACACATTCCCATGTGCTTCCTGCATTGATAAGGAGATTTCATGAGGCTAAGGAACAGGGACTTCCCTATGTAACCTGTTGGGGTGACGGCAGTCCCTTAAGAGAATTCCTTTATGTGGATGATCTTGCGAACCTGTGTGTATTTCTTATGAACAATTACAGTGGGGATGAGACGGTTAATGCCGGAACGGGTAAAGAGCTTACGATTAAAGAGCTTACAGAACTGACAGCCAGAGTAATAGGTTATAACGGTGAGATACGATGGGATCCGAGCAAGCCCAACGGCACTCCCAGAAAGCTTCTTGATGTATCAAAGGCTGCAGCTCTCGGCTGGACATATAAGACAGAGCTTGAGGATGGCATTAAGCTGGCATATGAAGATTTTCTGAATAACCCGATGCGCGCGGAGAGATAAGCATATAAGGGTGTGCTCGGTCTCTTTGGCACAAACGTGGGAAATTAACTGAGTATGAAAGAATTATTGCAGACTATAACAAGTACATACAATAATTATCGTGGGACGGGAAAGCTGCTTGCGCTGTTTCTCGTCTCTGTTCTTGTTATCTGTCTTTTGAATCTTTCAGACAGGCCTGAATCCGGAAATAATGATCCGAAGGTGTCACCGTTTCTGTTCATATTATCGCCGATATCAGGGATAGCATATGCTTTTACCGGATTATACAAAAGGATGCGAGGGTCTCTGTATTCGGTTATTGGCTGTGCTTGTATCGTATTGGCCATCATCCTTGGCGGAGGATGGATATTTGCTTCAGATGATTACTATATCGCGGATAACAGACTGCATATAAAACAGGAATATATTGATGTGTTCGATGCGCTTTTGCAGGAAGAGACCGGAACCATAAAGATATGCGCAGCTCCGGATATAAGCTCAATGATGAAAATATATTCCCCGAGATTCGACGTTATGTTTGAAAGACCTGTTAATGCAGATGCTTCGGAATATAAAGGAGATATCCGGGCTGTGTATGATCAGATGTCATTGTCAACCCCTGATGTGGAAATGGTGGTAAGGCTGCTGGGAGATAACGGATACGATCACATTCTGTACGACATAAAGGATACTTATTGGAATCTTCCTCTGGAGGAATTCGGATATGAGCTGATACTGCAGGTTGGTGATTATGTTGTATATAAGCATGCGAAGACAGAACAGGCGGAATAAGTGAGCCATATTAATCAATAATTGTTCAGAACAGATAATATCATAAGGGACGGAGAGAACCTGTAATGGATGTTTCGGTTTCCGAGAATAAAATAATGAAAAGAAGAGCTCAGGTTACTGTGAAGCTTCTTGCTCTGTCAGTTCTGCTTCTGATAGCTCTGCAGATCGCGGCAGTGATCCTGATGGCCGGTGAAACACCAGCGAATGTCAGGGCGCTGGCTTCGGCATCAGCGGCATATTTTGAGCGCAGATTTTTTGTGAACGCACCTATGATGAGTATTTGGGCATTCGCTGCACGAATATGCGGCATGCATCCGCTGACCTTCATATACTGCATCACGCCGTTTATAATGATTCCGCTTTATTATATTATCTATATGCTGCTTGCGCGTAAGCTTTTTGAAAGCCCGGCACACAGATGGTTCATGCTTCTTTGCATCTGTCTTTTGAACATGTGGGGATTTCAGTCGGAATATATGCTTCCTTATACTCTGCTTACGGGCTGGTATACGGGAAGTGCGTTTGTTATACACGGCGTTCTGCCGTTTGCGGCATATCTGCTGGCAGACAGATTCAGGATAAAAGAAAATGAAACGTCGGAAGAAGACGGTTATGAAGAGACAGATGATTACTATAAACAGGAGGAAGAGTATATGAAGAATCATAGAATTATAAATGCAAGAAATCTGGCCATAGCGCTCCTTCTTGTAGTCATTATGTTCGTGGGGTCGGTATATGTAATGAATCGGAAGATAAACAGTCTTTATGAAACAACAGTAAACCTTCAGCAGGAGATCGAGGAGCTCCGCAGAGAGTAGAAGCGGTGCATGCAGCACAGCAGGCAGGAGCAGAAAAATAAAAATGACCTATATAGTTATGATAGCGCTCGGAGTGCTGGTTAACTTCATAATATACCTCTCTTTCGGATCCCTTATAACAATGGGGATCGGGAAAAAACACCGGGGAAGCTCTTGCCCGATACTTTTATCGGCGGTTATAGGATTCTTCCTGTATTACTGTGTGTTTTTTGCAGTCTGTTTACCACCGATGAAGTATTACAGGCCGCTTTCCATGCTTACAAAGATATGGGTTCCGACAGTACTGGTGGTTGTTGCGGCATCACTTTTATTGAACGGAAAAGCGTGGATAAAAGGATTCGGAAAGTGGGTGGATCGTATCAGGAACAAGCCTGCTTTGGTCCTGCTTATAATAATACCTGTCATAATACAGGTTGTTTTGGTCTCGTGTACATATAATTTTACCCTTGATGCGGCATATTATGTGGCGAACGTGGCAACAAGCGTCGAAACGGACATGATGAATGTTTACGATCCTTTTACCGGAGCCTGGCAGGATCATTATGAAATGAGGTATTTTTTCGCCACCTATCAGATCCAGGATGCAGTAGTCTGCCAGCTTACGGGTATTCCGGCCCTTATCTGGACCAAGTCGGTTATGGCCGTTACGGTAATAATATTGACAAATATTGTCTATTATATGATAGCCGGTGAAATGTTTATGCATGTACCCTTTATTTCCGGACCGGGGGATGAGGAAGCAGAAACAAAGAGCGGATACAGTCATGTGGGATATGTGAGGAATAACGAATTTGCAATACCTGTCATGATGATATTCATGCTTGTGGTTAATCTGACATTTATTACCATATATACATCATCACTGTTTCTTCTGACCAGGACATATGAAGGTAAGGCAATAGTGGGAAACCTGGCTATCATTACTGTTTTCTACCTGTTTATACGTATGAATGATGAAAGCATACAGGAAAGAGCCTGGCTTATCACATTTATTGTATGTTTTGGAGCGGCTACGATATCATCTTCGGCCAATATGCTTCTCCCCGTTGAGCTTACGGTGCTGTTTATACCTATAATCATAAGGAAGAAGAGCTTTTCCATGCTGCCCAAATATATTGCCTGTGTGATCCCCGGAGTTGTATTTTCACTTATATTTGTTCTGTATGTCAAAGGATATTTTGTCTGGTATACTTTTCCGAAGTGAGGTACGGTTATTCTGTAGAATAGCGAATTCCATCAGAAAGTCATAGTAAACGGATTCGGTTCGTTTCTGTAAGTAAAGAGGAAAGAATATGCAGGGACTTAATGTAACTGAAAAAGGAATAGGATATCTGTGGGCATGCCTTACAGCATATACGGGAGCATGTGCCTATCTCATGCTCTATGTTGCAGCGCTTGTCTATATCTGCGTTTTCGGCAGCAGGCGTGAAAAGGAGATATTTATACCCTGCTCTGTATTCCTGATCCTGACAGTCTATAATCCGATAGCTCCGGTGATCCTTAACAGATTTTTTGATGTTAACAGCGAATACTACAGATTCTTCTGGATAACTCCGGTCATAGTTCTCGTTCCGTATCTGTTTACAAGGCTTATTTTCACGGCAAGAGACAGTAAGGCAAAGTCAGTGGTAACTGTGCTTATTCTCTGCATCTGCCTTGTGTCGGGTAATTTTGTTTACAGGAACGGGATACAGCTTGCGACAAATATTTATAAAATGCCGGATGAGCTTATGCAGATTTCAGCAATAATACATGAGGATTCGGAAGCAGAATATCCCAAGGCTTTTCTTGAATATGAATATAACATGCAGATGCGTCAGTACGATCCGAAGATGCAGTTAACTGTGGACAGAGAGGATTATCTTAATGCGGTAAGTACTCCATATACAGAAGAAATGCTTGAGGATGAAACGCATCCACAGTACAGGCTGCTTGCATTTCTTGTAAGGCTTCAGCCGATAGACAGGGAAGCTTTCCTTGATGCGCTTGAAAGCAGCAAAACCGATTACGTTGTCATAAACAAGAGTAACCCGAGAAATACGTTTCTGTTATCGGCCGGTCTTAAGAAGATCGCTGAGACCGAACATCACAATGTGTTCCGTTATGAAGTAAAGGAACCTTATGATTTCGAACTGGTTGATTATACCGTGGTATACTGACATGCTGTTAACTGTATTCACTCCCACCTACAACAGAAAAGAGCTCCTGAAGAGAACCTATGCAAGCCTTAAGGATCAGACATGCCGGGATTTTGTCTGGATAATCGTTGATGATGGATCGGCAGACGGAACAGAGGAGGCAGTACAGGGCTTTATTGACGAAGGAGAGATAAGTACAGAGTATCATTTTCATGAAAACGGCGGTAAAATGAGAGCCCATAACCGTGGAGTGGAATATTGTAAAACACCCTGGTTTCTGTGTCTGGATTCCGATGATGTACTTGTTCCCGATGCTGTGGAGCAGATACTTAAGTGTATAAAACATATAGAGGGGTATGAGCAGGCTGCTTATGAGGATGAAGGAAATAAGATGAGCGAAGCCCGTAAGGATAAGATTGCCGGTATAATTGCCCATAAAGGGAAAAGTGAGACGGAACCTTTGTCCGGAGTTGATTTTCCGAAGGAGTATCATGACATTGACAGACAGACGCCGACAACGCTTTATGATCTCTATCTGAATGGCTTCAGAGGAGAGACAACTTTAATATTCAGGACGGAAATATTAAGAAAATTCCCGTTTCCTGAGATAAATGGCGAAAAATATGTACCTGAGGACTATATTTATGATAAAATAGATTCTGAGTATAAATATTTTGTGCTTCCAAGGATCCTTACTGTATGCGAGATAGTATCTGAAGGGTATACTGATTCGGTGAGAAGGCTCAAGGAAGATAATAAGCAGGCATGGTATCTGTACTATGAACAGCGTGCCCGTATCACGCCTATGTCTTTGCTTAAGCTTAAATATCTGGGGTTCTATCGTTTGTATGCAAGACTGACGGGTCATGCGCTTAAGGAAGCGGATGGCATTTCGTTGTGGGATAAGATGCTTGGGATACCCGGTGAGATTTTTCTCTTATGTACAGGTAAAATGTAAGAAATACATTTTATGATTATCAAAATAATCCTACGGTGAAACATATCCGGGATGAAGGTGATTGAGGACAAGACGGTGCAGAGGATACAGAACCGTAAACGTATATATAATCTTATAATGGCGCTTATTATAGTGGTGGTTCAGACTGCGGTTGTGAGCTATGTTTGGGTTGTCTATTACAATACCGAGCTTCCAAAGGCATATTTCTTTTGGGGACACGTATTTATTTCGGTAGTTTATTTGTGCATACTGCTGTTTGCGTCAATTATGTACGGAGGGTTAAGGATAGGTTCATACAGAATGCTGGAGCTTCTGTTTTCACAGATAATCGCGACTTTTTTTACCAATGTGCTGTTTTATGCGATGGTGTGCATGCTGGCTTATCATTTCCCCACTCCGCTGCCGCTTATTCTGGCAATGTTTATTCAGTGCATACTGATAGGAGGATGGATATTTCTGGCAACCAATATATACAGGGCTCTGTTTCCTCCGCTGGATGTGCTGCTTATTTATGATGGTAATCATAAGGATCTTTTTGTTGAAAAGGTGCGGACGAGGCGTCACCAGTTCCGGATAACGGAATCTTTAAGAGCCTGTGACGACTATGAGCTTATGTGCAGTGAAATAGACAGGCATGAGGCTGTCATGCTCTGGGATCTGGATGCTTCTGTGAGGAACAGGCTTCACAAATACTGCTATGAAAAGTCAAAAGAGACCTACGTGATGCCAAAGATCATGGACATCGTGCTTAGAGGCGCGACCACGCTCCATTTCTTTGACACGCCGCTTATGCTGACGAAGAGCTCTCCCATCGAGTTTGAGCAGGAGTTTATAAAGAGAGCTTTCGATATTGTATTTTCACTTATTCTGATAGTACTGCTTTCACCGTTTATGCTGATCACGGCATTGTGTATTAAAGCATATGACAAGGGTCCGGTTCTGTATAAGCAGATAAGATGTACTGTTAATAACAGGGAATTCTACATATATAAATTCAGAAGCATGATAACAGAAGCCGAAAAGGACGGAGTGGCAAGGCTTGCGAGCAGGAATGATGACAGGATAACTCCGGTAGGAAGGGTTATCCGAAAGATAAGATTTGACGAGCTTCCGCAGCTTTTTAATGTTCTTAAGGGCGATATGTCTTTTGTGGGACCCCGGCCGGAGAGGCCGCAGATAATAGAGCAGTACAAGAGAGTAATGCCGGAATTTTCATACAGGACAAAGGTGAAGGCGGGAATTACCGGCTATGCGCAGGTGTATGGCAAGTATAACACACTGCCGTATGACAAGCTGAAGCTTGATCTTTTCTATATTGAGAATTTCTCGGTGTGGCTGGATCTTAGGCTTATAATCCTGACTGTGAAGACGATCTTCACGTTAGAGAGTACCGAGGGGATCACGGATGGAAGCCTTACCGCCATGCTTCCGGAAGAAACCGAAGGTGTCGGCACGCACGGGGAATCAGATTAAGATGTAAATGAGGGTAGCTTTAACAGGGGAGTAGTGTAACGGAGGAGAACAATGATTAAGGGGTTAGTCAGTATTGTGGTACCGGTGTATAATGCCGGAAAGTGGATCGAAGATACGATCTTATCCGTTAAAAGCCAGACCTATAAGGAGTGGGAGCTGATCCTTGTGGATGATCTGTCAACGGATGATTCCGTCAAAGTGATGGAGCTGTATGAAGGACCGGATATAAAGGTGATCAAAACATCCAAGAATCACGGGGCAGCTTACGCGAGAAATCTGGGAATATCTGAGGCGGAGGGGCAGTATATCTGCTTCATAGATGCAGATGATCTGTGGTCTCCGGATAAGCTGGAAACACAGCTTGCATTTATGAAAGAGAAGAATGCAGCATTTGGTTTTACCGGTTATGAATTTGCGGATGCGAGCGGCATAGGGGTGCAGAAGATAGTAAGAGTGCCGGGGACCATTACCTACAGGCAGGCGCTGAAGAATACAACGATTTTCACAAGCACTGTTATGTTTGATATGGAGAAGCTTGAAAAGAACGATATTATGATGCCCGAGGTTCCGAGCGAGGATACGGCAACCTGGTGGAAGGTGCTTAAGAAAGTGGATTGCGCTTACGGGCTGGATGAACAGCTTACTCTTTACAGACGCGGTACAGGAACGCTCTCGTCCAATAAGATGACAGGTGTACAGCGGATATGGAATCTGTACCGGAATGTTGAAGGACTTAATGTGTTCTACAGCTCATACTGTTTTGTATTCTGGGCATTCAGGGCTCTGCTCAGGAGAATGTGACGGAGTATTATTCGGTCCGGGAGATTATGATATGAACCTTCAGGTATTACTGTCTGCTATGTACCTTGACGATGAAGGATATATAGACACGCTCAATATCACAACCGATGCCGTGGTGATAAACCAGTGCGATCGTGAAGGATGCCGGGATACAGTCAGGGAAGCGGCTGACGGCAGCAGGCAGAGGATAAAATATATAGAGACCACACAGAGGGGACTTTCAAAGAGCCGTAACATGGCGATAAACGCAGCAGATGGTGATATATGCATACTCTGTGACAATGATGTTGAATATCTTCCGGATTATGAGAAAAGGATATCGGAGGGCTTCGCACGTCATCCCGATGCCGATCTCATAATTTTTTATATAAAAAGAAAAGAGAAGCCCATTCCCAATTATCCCAGGACAAAACGAATGGGCTATCTTTCGGTGCTTAAGATATTTTCGCCGGAGATCGCATTTAAGAAAAAGAGCATTACGGGAATACAATTCGACGAGCGTTTCGGAGCGGGATCGGGAAAATATATAATGGGTGAGGAAAACATATTCCTCTATGACTGTCTGAAGAAGGGGCTTAGGATTTACTACGAACCGGTACAGATAGCAAGTCTTCGGGAAGAAGAGTCGACCTGGTTTACAGGGTATGATGAACGTTTCTTTGTTTCAAGAGGAGCGGATTACGCGGCTATGTCGAGATGGTTTTCACCTGTTCTTATATGGCAGTTCGCCTTAAGAAAGAGGCCGGAGTACGGAATGGAAATGAAGACCGGAGAAGCCCTTAAGCATATGTTCAAAGGCCGAAAGGAGCTGCTTGACAGCTGAAAAAGCGTGGCAGAAACAAGCAGAGGCTAAAAGAGCGTACTGATTAAAAGAGAGAATTTACGGTAACTGAACTATGAAAGTATTCGTTGTGGGAGATTACAGGACAGGAACGGGTCCTGCCAATGTGACAAAAGAATATCTGCTGAGATTTCCCGAGAATACTTCGAGACTGATTTTTTCATCCAAGATTCTGAGGGCTGTCGAGATAGTACTGAAGATGCCGTTTAGCAGTGTGCTGCTGGTTTCGGGTTATTCAAAGCAGAACATCCTTGCGCTTAAATGGGCACGGATTCTCGGCAAACCTTCGGCTTATCTTATGCATGGCTGTGTTGAACACGAAAATGCAATAAATGAGTGCATTGACGAGCAGATGAACAGAGTGGAAAGAAAGACCATGGAGCTTTGCAGCGCCATATATGCGGTTTCCGAACACTTTGCAGGATGGCTTAAGACATATTATCCTGAGCATTCGGATAAAATAAGTGCAGCGATAAACGGTTTGGATACCGGGATGCTTGAAAACATAGATGCATATAGTTACGGACACAGGAGCAGGGATATGATCCTGACGATCGGCGGAGGCATGCCGAGAAAAAAGATCAAACACATCTGCGGTGCTATTGATATCCTTAATACCAAGGCAGGTGAAATGAAGTATAAGCTGGTGGTGATCGGGGATAAGGGAAAAGATGATGCGGTGATCGATTCATATCCCTTTGTTGAGAATATGGGACTTGTATCCGGAAATGTAGCTATGGGACTGTACAGAGAAGCGAGCCTTTTCATACAGAACAGCTGCTTTGAGACCTTCGGACTGGCTCCGATGGAGGCTCTTATGAACGGATGCAGTATATTGGTTTCGCAGGAAATAGGTGCCCTTGAACTGTTCGGAGGAGTAGAGGATGGGGATGTTATCAGAAACTGGTACGATGAACGGGAGATAGCGGCGAAGATAGACAGATTGATGGAAAACGGAAATGCCTACAGGCTTTCCGAGGCATTTGACAGGGAAACGGCTTCATGGGAAACAAGAACGACAGAGCTGTGGCACAAGCTGATACAGCTGGTTTCGGACAGGAAAACAAAAGGCAGGAAGTAATAAATATTGCTGTGTTTGCGGTAATGTTTATTATATATGCGCTTACTTTTATAATTGCAAAATTCTATGACATTACATATCCGTATGCAGGTGTGATCAATTTCTGTCTGCTTACGGTTCTGCTGTTCAATAATGTCAGTATCCTGACTGCGCTGAAAAACAGGGATGCAGATTTCTGTATTCTGGCGGCACTTGTCCTTGTGACCGCTGTAAATCTGGTGATCGTCGATTCGGGAAAAGGTGCATTCTTTGTCCCGGTAAACTTCCTGCTCATATGGTATATGTCCGATAAACTGTATATATCTCAAAAGACGGTAAAGATGTTTGCCGCAGCATATATGGCGTATTTGCTGTTTTATCTGTTTATAGCATATCCGAGGCTGTTTACCACATTCGAAAATTATAAATACAACACTAATACGGCAGCGACATTTACGATATATACAATGCTTTGCGCATTTATGCTGCTTGAGATACTGACAGATAAGACAGCAGACAAGGTGAATCCGGATGCATGGGAGGAGAATTCACGTGTACTTCTTATCGGTCTTTTTAAGGTCATGATCCTGCTTAAGGGATTTCAGTTGTCACTTTGGCACAGGGCAAGGGGTGCATTCATAATGCTTATCCTCTTTATGCTGTTTAAATACTGTGTTCCCAAGAAATGGTGGAGAAGTAAGGTGTTGTATGCACTTTTATGTATTCTGGCAACGCTTGGCTCCCTGGCTTTTGTGGGACTGTATGTATATATCGGAGAGACGGGTGCGAACTTTAAGCTTCCCTTCTTTTATAAGGAGGTTTTCTCAGGGCGGGAGGCAATATGGCATGAACTGTTTGATCTGCTCGTACATAATGAAAAACCGTATACTTTGTTTACGGGTATAGGCACGAACTTTGAACTTACATCTTTTTTTGAAAAGAACGTTCATAACGCAATGTACAATTTTGTTGTAATACACGGGATTGTTGTTTTTGCGGGTATATTATATTTCATATATAAAAGACTGTGGCAGGTAAGAGGGAGGATCGCAGACAACAGGGTGGCAATGACGGCCATGTGTGCCCTGATGGCTGTGTTTTTTGAGTCATATCTGGATGTTGATCTGATCTGGGCAGATTATGCGCTAAACCTGATCTTCCTTCTGATCATGATCAATTTGCCGTGTGAATCCGATCGGACAGGGATAGAAGATGCCGGAAGATAAAAGTCAAACGACAGGCTCTTTCAAATATAAATATCTGGCAGGCAATATAGCTCTGTTTACCATCAGTAACTTCGTATCAAAGATACTGGTTTTTCTTTTGGTACCGTTCTACACAAATATATTGTCTACCGCCGATTACGGTATTGCGGATGTAATGCAGACAACTCTGCTCCTGCTGGTTCCGATGCTTACCATAAATATGGGAGAAGCTGCGCTTCGTTACGGGATAAACAGGAGTGATAAGAGAGCGGAAATTTTCAGGATCGGCATTAAGTATGTCTTCAGGGCATGCCTGATCGTAGCTGCAGGATGCATCGTCGGTTGTATTCCGGCAAGGGTGGAAATGAGATGGTTTTTTTTCGTGTTTGTTTTCCTGTTTGCGACCAACTGTCTGTATGAATTCCTTATACTGTATTTTCAGGGCTGTGAGAAGGTAAAGCTTGTTGTTACGGGCAGCATATCATCCACGGCCATCCTTCTAACATGCAATATCGTCCTGCTTCTGGTGGTTAGGATGGGCCTTGACGGATATCTGCTGTCGCAGATGCTTGCCTTTAGCTGCGCCTCTGTGATAATGCTGTTTCTGGGCCGTTCGGAATACAGATCGTCCGCAGCTGTCTCTGCAGACTTCGAAAAGGAGCTTCTTGCTTACGGCCGCCCAATGATTGCATATTCAACCGGCAGCTGGATAAATAATGCAGCGGACAGATATCTGGTATCCTTAATGAAGGGAGTAGCCGTTAACGGACTGTATGGTGTGGCTTATAAGATTCCCGCAATGCTTACGGTATTTCAGAGGATATTTGCACAGGCATGGCAGATGTCGGCAACGAAGAGTTATGAGGATGATAACAGCAGTGAATTCTTCAGTACGATGTATAATGCTTATAATACATTTATGGTAGTGGGCTGTTCTTTTCTTATACTAACAGTGAGGCTGTTTGCATGGCTGATGTTTAAAAAGGAGTTCTATGAAGCATGGAGATTTGTTCCTCCGCTGCTTATATCGGTGGTGTTCGGAGCGCTGACCGGTTTCCTGGGATCCATCTGCCTGGCATATAAGGATTCAAAAGCGATGGGGTGGGCTACAGGCATTGGAGCCTGCGTTAATATAGTACTTAACCTGATCCTGATCCCGGGGTATGGTGCGATGGGAGCTGCAGCCGCTACTGCCGTATCTTATTACCTTATGTATCTTCTGGCATTTATGAAGGTCAGGAGGTACGTTAAACCCGAGGTTAAGCTTGTTAGGGATTACTCCGCATATCTGCTTCTTGTTGCAGAAGCTGTGGTAATGATAGCATTTACGGGATATGAAACTGTAATTTCATGCAGCATATTTGTGGTTATCACTGTTATTTACGGCGGTGAAATATTTAAGATCATCAGAAAACTTATTATGCTTACAAAACATGCATAGGACATCATATGGAAATTGCGAGGAAAAGTGATAGAAGAATATTTGCCGGAAATATGGCGTTAATGGTTTCTGTTTTTGTATTGACAACTGCAGAATGGCATCTGTACAGCTGGTATCAGGCGGTGGCACCTTATGGTACCGTTATCTCATCGATAGGACTGGCAGTAGCTTTGCTCTGTTATGTTGATGTAAAGGAAATGCTTAAGGATCCGGCCTTCCTGCTTATGTGTGCAGCGGATATCATTGCACTTGTCAATCTGTTTCTGGTGGGGTCGGGCAAGGGAGCTTTTCTTACCGCTGCGGATTTCCTGCTCATACTGTATCTTTCAAATAAAATAGAATTGTCCAATAAACAGGTCATAATAACAATGTGTTATGTTGGATCTTTCTTTATATACTGGACAGTAGATGTGAAGGGGTATTTCAAAGGATATAACACCAATTACGGCGGTCTGATACTTATAAGCGGCTTCTTCTTTGCCGTGTATGCTCTCGAATACTTACGGTATTATCTTGTTAAGATAAAAGGCATGAAGAAAGCTGGATGGCTCATTCTGCTGTCGCTGTTTTTCTTTGCATGGGGTTACAACATAATTGCATGGTACAGAAGCAGATGTGCGCTCCTTGGCCTCATCGCTTTCGCAGTATTGATGATCATTCCGCTCAAGGTATGGAAAAACAAGGCTTTTTACTATATTGTAACTCTTGCGACAACAGCGGGAGCCGTTCTTTTCAGCCTTCTGTATGTATGGCTCGGTGTAATGAAGGATACCTTCAGGATACAGATATTCTACAAAGACATCATTTCGGGACGTGAGGAAATATGGTCTGAGTTATGGACTGCCTTTATATTGCAGCCTGTAACAGGGATAGGTTCTTCATATGAAATGAAGCTTGACTGGCTGGGCGGGATGTTCGAGGTACATAACGGCCTTCTTGATATACTGATCGTGCATGGAGTTCCGGTATTTGCGGTCACGCTTGTTTTTATTGTTAAACGTTTCATGGAACTGAGAGACAGCGCCGTTTCGGGAGCTCTTAATAAATGTGCAATGGCGGGCGTGTTTTCAATGATGATGCCTGCGTTTATGGAGAATTATATAATAGTTCCGCCTTTTTCGATTATTCTGCTGCTTTTGATGGCTGTAGTGAGGCACAGGGCATTTGAAGACACTGCGATTTGCATCAGCAGCGAAAACAGAACAGATACTGAAGAAATGTCCGGGGTAAAACAGCAGGAGAATAATGCGTAAATACGTGCCGTTCAGATTGATTTTCGTACAGAATTATGCTATAATTAAGTCACATATGGGGATGTGAGTGACAGATGAATGCGGCAATGATCTTATAGTTACGGCAGCTGTACGTTACAGATACTGTCATGGGAGATTGGTTTTTTTAGGGGGCAATACATATTATACGAGGAGGTGGCGGTTATGAAGATAAATCCGATTAATGAAATGAGTGCATCATACAGGGAAATAAGGCCTGTTGAAACCAAAGATCTTGAGATAAATGTGCAGAAGACAGGAGTTCCGTCGCCTGTGCAGGAGGCTCAGAAAAAAGCCGATGAAAAGAAGCTCATTGATGATGGACGGGAGACGATCGGCATAAGCAATGACGGGGATACGGCGAGAGCAAGCAGGGAAGGGCTTGAAAATATAAACGAAGGTATAGTTCTTAAGAAAACGGCCGAGAATATTCCTCTGTCAGCTGTTCAGACCGGGAAGGCGCAGTCAGGCAATCCTTCAGATATAAGAACAGATGATGAACGGAACAGGATCGAAAGTGATGAAGCCGGAAAGGCTGCGAAAAATGTAGGATCACTTTTAAGCTATTCCCAAAACGAACTGGAGAGGCTCTATCTTCAGGGTGAGATAAACAGCAACCAGCTTGATAAGGAGCTTGAGCGGAGAGAAGAAGTCAGGGGAGAAAAGACAGAAGCCTATCAGAAGGTCATAGAAGATGAAATGGATGAAAAGAAGACCAATGATAAGGTTGCGTCCGATATGGAGGAAGATCGTGAATACGGTGTACAGCAGGTAACCTCGAGGGACAGGAATGTTAGCAAAGCCGATCACGAAGCCAGCGACCGGCGTGTTGAAACAGAAAAACAGAACAGACAGGCTGACAGAACTGAGGATGCCGACAATAAAGAAGAGACAGAAGCGGCTGAAGAGAACCGTAAGCGTATAATAACAGAAGAGATGGCGCTTGATGATGATTTTGAAAGAGAAATGGGAGTACTGTCAGGTGCAGAGAGACAGGATAAGATAGTTTCAGATGCACTTGATACGGCAGTAGAGAATGGCAGACTTAAGGTTATGGAACAGATTTTGGGCGTTGATCCCGCCACTGCAAGCATGGTTTAACACTTTCTGCAGGTGCGGTATATAAGAAATTGTTCCACAATTTTGTTAAAAACAGCAGAATTATTATTGTTTATTTAGAATATTTATTGTAAAATGTAACTATTCGGGAGTGCATATATATACTGTTTAAAGCGTACTCTTCGAATAGTTACCTGTTTTTTTGAGTAATTTTCATACAAAAAACCCACAAGAAAGGATGCACCCTATGTTAGCAACACTGATTCCTTTATTTGATGAGGATATGTCTGTCAAGGCGTATTCAATATTTACACAGAAGGCGAACTATCTTATGAATCCGATATATCTCGGGACAGGTTTTAATGACGGAGCAGGTCATATAACCGGTCTTGAAGTTATCAATTCAATGGGTATTGAGAGCCTCACAACGGACAGCGATATCTTCGTTCCTGTCACCAATGTTTCACTGTTTTCCGATATAGCAGAGCAGTGCGAAGCACCTAATGACAGGATATGTATCCTTATCGACAAGGGTGTAAGGCCTGAGGATATGTATGTTAACAGGATACAGGAGCTGAAATCAATGGGCTTCAAGTTCGCTATACGTAAGCTTGCCGTTCCTGATTTTGAGCCATACAGGAGTATTCTTAAGCTGATGGACTACATCATGCTGGATCACAAGAAGATAGTTATTGAGAAGGCAAGGATTTATTTCTCGAAGGTATATCCCGACATTAAGCTTATTGCCGGAAACATCGAGACGCTGGAGATCTTTGAAGGCCTTAAGGAAAGAGGCGGATACCAGCTGTACGAGGGTGAATTCTACCGCGTTCCTATCACAAAGGGAAACAAGGAAGTAGCGCCCGTTAAGATCAACTACATCGACCTCCTCAATACGGTAAACAATCCGGATTTCGATCTTACAGATGCCGCAGATATCATACAGAGAGATACGGCACTTGTTATTTCGCTGCTTGAGATGGTAAATCATATGGCCATCAATTCTGAAATAACATCTATAAGGCATGCTGCTGCAATGCTTGGACAGCGCGAGCTGAAGAAATGGATAACCACAGCGGTTACCAAGCAGCTGTGCGACGATAAACCCAGCGAGGTTGCAAGGGTATCGCTGCTGCGTGCCAAGTTTGCGGAGAATCTTGCTCCAATATTTGAACTGGCCGGACAAAGCCAGGAGCTGTTTATGATGGGCCTGTTCTCTGTGCTTGATGTCATACTTGATAAGCCTATGGCTGAGGCTCTGAACCTGGTTAAGGTTTCAAAGAATGTTTCGAGAGCTCTTATTGATAAAGATGGACCGTATTCTGCGATCTACGATTTTATCCTTCAGTATGAGAGTGGTAACTGGACGGAAATTGACAGGGTGATGCTTCTTAATGAAATGGATTCGGAAGCTGTATACAGTGCTTATATTGAAACACTCAAGTGGTATCGTACGCTGTTTATAAAGTAGATTTCCTTGGGTTGTTTACGTAACATCGGAAAGCGCCGGAATGCCCGAAAAATCCCATTTTGACCTTGACAAACAATACTAAAAAGTATATATATAGGTGTAGGCGTCTGATAGCGCAAAACCATACTCAGAATATAGGAGGAGTCAGCAAATGAATAAGACTGAATTAGTAGAGGCTATGGCCAACAATGCCGGTATAACAAAGAAGGTAGCAGAGGAAGCACTTAAGGCTTTCACAGATGCAGTTGCAGATGAGTTAAAGAAGGGTGGCAAGGTTCAGCTTGTTGGATTCGGTACTTTCGAAGTTTCAGAGAGAGCTGCAAGAGAAGGAAGAAATCCTCAGTCAGGTGAGGTTATGAAGATAGCTGCTTCCAAGGCACCTAAGTTCAAGGCAGGCAAGGCATTAAAGGATATGGTAAACGCAAAGTAATCATAGCTTATATCATATAAAACAGAGGGCCGTCGGTCCTCTGTTTTCTTTTGTGAACATTATTAACACAGGAGGGATTATGAGATTAGATAAATATCTTAAGGTTTCAAGGATAATCAAACGCCGCACGGTGGCGAATGAAGCATGCGATGCGGGAAGAGTAACGATAAACGGCCGTCCGGCCAAAGCATCTGCAGATGTAAAGGAAGGCGACATACTGGAGATCCAATTTGGTACAAAGCCTGTAAAAGTAGAGGTTTTGAGCGTGAAAGAAACCGTTAAAAAGGAAGAAGCCAAGGACATGTTCAAATATCTTTGATAATTCAGCCCCTTGACGTTTGAATGGTTTGAGGTTAATATTAGATGGAGTATAAATGGTTATTACTATAAAAGGGGCAGATATGTCTAAATCGAAAACCGGAAGAAAGATTGCGTTTAAAAAGCGGCGACAGAACCGGCTTGGCATGATATTGGTGTCTGCGGTAGTGCTGATGATGTGTTTGGTGATGATTGTCAGTATGATGTCGCTTAATAAGAAAAGAAACGGATACATAGAACGGGAACAGAATCTTCAACAACAGATAGAAGCTGAGGAAAAGCGCGCCGAAGATTTAAAGGAGTACGAGAAATACACCAAGACGGCGGCATATGTCGAAGAGGTTGCGAAGGATAAGCTGGGGCTGGTTTATGAGGATGAAGTAGTCTTCCAGGCTGAAGAGAAGTAAAGCACAGAGTAATCTGTGCTTTTATTATCATAAGGGGGACCGTCAAAGGCGGTGGATGCCTTATGATGCCTAAGCGGCGAGCGTGTCCAAAAGAAATACGGAGTATTTCTTACATTACATTATCATAAGGGGGATCCGTGTGCATAAAAAAACTCTAAATGTATATAGATATTGCATCAATAAAGGCCTTATATATGACGGAGTAAAGCTTATCATCGGGGTATCCGGAGGAGCGGATTCCGTATGCCTGCTCAGAATGTTAAAAGAGATGGAAGAGGTTATAAGCCTGAGTCTTAAAGCAGTACATTTTGAACACGGTATAAGGGGAGAGGAATCCTTAAGGGACATGGAATTCGTAAGAAAACTATGCGGAGAGCTTAATATCCCGCTTAAGATCTACAGAGAGAATGTTCCGGCAAAAGCGAAGGAACTGTCCATGACCATTGAAGAAGCCGGGAGATATTTAAGGTATGAGGCATTTGATAAAGAACTAAAGGAAGAAGGAGCAGACGCGATCGCTGTCGCTCATCATCTTAACGATCAGGCCGAAACCGTGCTGTTCAATATGGCCAGAGGCAGCGGTATTAAAGGTATATCCGGGATCTCACCCTCACGCGGCAGAATAATAAGGCCGCTGCTTAGCGTTTCAAGAACCTGTATAGAAGCATATCTTAATGATATCGGACAAACATACTGTGTTGATTCAACCAATTTCGATACAGCCTATTCAAGGAACGGAATAAGGGCTGTTGTGGTGCCTGAGCTTGAACGGATAGTAAACGGTGCCGCCGAACATATAGCGTGTGTTGCGGATGAACTGAGGGAGGCAGATGAATATATCGGTATGGCAGCGGACCGTGTATATGGCGAGGCTGTGCAGAACGGAAGGCTGTTAATAGAAGTTCTTTATAATGAACCTGCCATAATCCGAAGATATGTTGTAAGAAAGCTCCTTGCAGATATATATACAACACACAAAGATCTGGAAGCGGTGCATGTGGAGGAGGTTCTTTCACTGTGTGATAAACAGAGTGGCAGAAGTGTGAGCCTTCCCAAAGGAATAACAGCGAGAAGAGAAGGCGATGCCATCCTTTTTTTTGATCAAGGTTCGGGTAATAAGGATGGAACGGCAGGACCGGCTCCTTCAAAAGCGCAGGCGGATATTTTAAAAAAACAGTTGGAAACGAAGGCAGTATATATTAAACCGGAACTGAACGGTATTACCCGGATACAAGGCTATGGGGAATTCGACTTAAGCATAGAGGAGTATGATAAAACGGCAGAAATACCGAAAGAACCCTATACTAAATGGTTTGATTATGATAAAATAGTTTGCGGTGTTCTCATAAGAAACAGGCAGGATGGTGATTTTATAACCGTTGATTCCGACGGACACAGGAAGAAGCTTAAGAAATATCTTATAGATGAAAAAATCCCGTCGTCCGAGCGAAACGGACTGATCATGTTGGCTGATGGAGCCCATATAATCTGGGTGATAGGACATAGGATAAGCACAGGTTATAAGGTTGATGCCAATACAGTCAGGGTTCTTAAGGTTACTTTCAGGCCTTTTGTTTAGAATAAGGAGACGGATATATGGCAGAAGAAATCAGTGTTTTAATAAGTGAAGATACGTTGGATCAGAGGATAAGCGAGATGGGCGCGCAGATAAGCCGTGACTACGAGGGGCAAGAGGTTCATCTTATATGTATCCTTAAGGGTGGAACCTTCTTTATGTGCGAGCTGGCAAAACGTATCACGATACCTGTGTCCATTGATTTTATGTCGGTGTCAAGCTACGGTAATTCGACGAAGAGCAGCGGCGTTGTCAAGATAATAAAGGATCTGGACAAGCCTTTGGATGGGAAGAACGTTATAATTGTCGAGGATATCATTGATACCGGAAGGACTCTCAGCTATCTCATGAAGGTGCTTAAACAGCGAAATCCGGCGAGCATCAGGCTTGCTACCATGCTTGACAAGCCAGACAGACGTGTTGTTGATGATGTGGATGTGGATTATACGGGATTTGAGATACCGGATGAGTTCGTTGTCGGATATGGGCTTGATTATGCGGAGAAATACAGGAATCTGCCTTATATAGGCGTACTTCACATGACGGAATAAAACTTTTGGAGGTAGATAGTGGAGAACAAGTCAAGAGGAATAGGATTTTATGTCCTCGTTTTTATAATGGTAATACTGCTCTTCTTTATATGGAAGGGTAACTTCACTCAGAAGGCCGACTATATTTCTCATTCTGAGTTCGAGGAATATCTTCAGGGAAATGAGATAGCTGCTATAAGCATAGCGCAGAATTCGGAGGTTCCTACCGGAGTCGTTCAGGTGACATTAAGGAGCGGACAGTTCAGGCAGATGTATGTATCTGATGTCAACGAGATCGAAAAGGAACTCCGTGATAAATTCCCTTCATACACACTTGGTGATGTAAAACGTGAAAACTGGTTTATGGCATATATGCTGCCAAGCCTTATAGTAGTCGCAGTCATGATCTTCATTTTCATGTATATGAATTCGCAGAGCGCAGCTTCAGGCGGCGGATATATGATGAACTTTGGCAAGAACCGTGCCAAACTGGCAGCAGGCGACAATAAGATCACCTTTAATGATGTGGCAGGCCTTAAGGAAGAGAAAGAGGATCTTGAGGAGATAGTTGATTTCCTTAAGAATCCGGGAAAATACAATGATGTGGGAGCAAGAATTCCCAAAGGAGTAATACTTACAGGTCCTCCCGGAACCGGTAAGACTCTGCTTGCCAAGGCTGTTGCGGGAGAAGCAGGAGTTCCGTTCTTCTCCATATCCGGTTCGGATTTCGTCGAGATGTTTGTCGGCGTTGGCGCTTCCCGTGTGAGGGATCTGTTTGAAGATGCCAAGAAGAATGCCCCGGCCATAGTCTTTATAGATGAGATCGATGCGGTTGCAAGACGCCGCGGTACCGGAATGGGTGGCGGACATGATGAGAGGGAGCAGACCCTTAACCAGCTGCTTGTGGAGATGGATGGCTTCGGCGTTAATGAAGGCATCATCGTAATGGCGGCCACAAACCGTATTGATATTCTGGATCCTGCGATACTTCGTCCGGGACGATTCGACAGAAGGATAGGAGTCGGCTCACCGGATGTTCAGGGACGTGAGGATATTCTTAAGGTTCATTCCAAGAACAAACCTCTTTCAGAGGATGTCAATCTTGAGCAGATAGCACGTACAACGGCGGGATTTACGGGTGCGGATCTTGAGAATCTTATGAATGAGGCGGCCATACTTACGGCTAAGGAAGGCCGCAAGTATATTACACAGGAGGATGTCAAGGCCTCATTCGTTAAGGTTGGCATAGGATCGGAGAAACGTTCCAAGGTTGTCAGCGAGAAGGAACGAAGGATTACGGCATATCACGAATCGGGACATG
The DNA here is from genome assembly GCA_024691125.1 of Lachnospiraceae bacterium. Taxonomy (GTDB): domain Bacteria; phylum Bacillota; class Clostridia; order Lachnospirales; family Lachnospiraceae; genus UBA2868. The sequence goes on from JAILNV010000203.1 coordinate 59,771, forward strand.
CGATCCTCTTCCATCTTCTTCCTGATGTTGGCCCTGTTTATTCGGTATCCATCATCCCTACCGGCATGGGCGCTGCCGGTTATACAATGCCGCTTCCCGAGAGAGATGAAATGTTTAACACCAAGGGAAAGATGCTTCAGGATATAATAGTGTCACTTGGCGGAAGGGTGGCGGAATCCCTGGTCTTTGACGATATTACAACAGGAGCCTCACAGGATATTAAACAGGCTACCAAGGTTGCCAAGAATATGGTAAAGAAATACGGTATGTCCGAGAAGATTGGAATTATCTGCTATGACAATGATGATGACGAGGTTTTCATCGGTCGAGATCTTGCTCACAGCATGCGCGGTTATAGTGAAGAGGTAGCAGGAAAGATAGATGAAGAAGTCAAGCGTATAATGACCGAATGCTATGAAAAGGCTGAGCAGATGATAAAAGAAAACATAGATATCCTTCATAAGTCTGCCGAGCTGCTTCTTGAAAAAGAAAAGATAAGCAGGGAAGAATTCGAAAGTTTGTTCGGCAATGCGGAAGCAGACGAAGCTGATATTTCGGCTGAATAGCAATTATTTGGTAATTATACACAAAATCAGATACCCAAATTTGTAAAATTTGTGGAAACTAAGAATGGATTATTTGCAGGGGTGGTGCTAATATACACTTGTAACCCCCCAATACATTGTATAGCCGAAAGGCTATACCCCATAAGAAAGAAATACCTTCTCCAAAAAAGACAGCATTCGTGAGGCTGTCTTTTTTACTTCTGCCCACGATTTCACATCGTGGGCAGTGGTAATACCATATTTTGTAGATAATAGATGAAAAAGCCACAACAATGTGGTATTATACTTAAATAGGGGATATAAGGGAGTAAGGAGTCATATTGATGAATTATAACAATTTCAGCCGGGATATTAACAAGGGATTATATTTTTCGACGCTTAAGCCGGTGCTTAACAGAAAAGCGCTGTTCGCCGATTATACAGCGGATTATGTTGATCCGCCTGAACCCAATCCGTATGGAGAGGTAACGCTTAAATTCAGAACATATAAGAGTAATGCAGATCATGTCTTTGTAGTATGTAATGACGAAAGATATCTGATGGAAAGATACGAATCCGTGGATACTTTCGATTATTACAGATATACGCTTCGTTTGGATAATGAACCCATAAGGTATTATTTTGAAGTGAAGAGCGGCAATCAGTCATGCCGTTATGATGTCCGCGGTGCGGTAAACAGGACCGAGGAGTCATATTTCTTTACCGTGCGCCCGGGATTTCATACACCGGAATGGGCCAAGGGAGCGGTCATGTATCAGATATATGTGGATCGTTTCTATAATGGTGATCCGGACAATGATGTACTTACCAATGAATATAATTATATAGGCGAGCATACGGTACATGTGGATGACTGGAATAAATATCCGGCAACCATGGGTGTAAGAGAGTTCTATGGCGGCGATCTTCAGGGAGTTATGGATAAGCTGGATTATCTGGAAGGCCTGGGAATAGATGCTATCTACTTTAATCCTCTGTTTGTGTCTCCGTCCAATCATAAGTATGACATACAGGATTATGATTACATAGACCCTCATGTGGGAAGGATAGTAAGTGACGGGGGTGAGCTGCTCAGAGAAGGAGACCATGACAATACGCATGCGTCCAGATATATAAGAAGAGTAACGGACCGTGCTAATCTGGAAGCCTCCAATGAGCTGTTTGCAAGACTGGTAGAGGAGTGTCATAAGAGAAATATCAAAGTGATCCTTGATGGTGTATTCAATCATTGCGGCTCTTTTAACAAGTGGCTTGACAGAGAACGTATTTATGAAAATGCCGAGGGCTACGATAAAGGCGCATATATCGATCATAACAGTCCGTTCAGAGATTATTTCAGGTTTTATGATGAATACGCATGGCCGTATAACGGTTCATACGATGGATGGTGGGGTCATGATACCCTTCCCAAGCTGAATTATGAGGGATCCAGAAGGCTGTATGATTACATACTTTACATTGGGAGAAAATGGGTTTCCCCGCCGTATAATGCAGATGGCTGGCGGCTTGATGTGGCTGCGGATCTGGGTCATTCCCCGGAATTCAATCATCAATTTTGGAAGGATTTCAGAAAAGCGGTAAGACAGGGTAATCCCAATGCTATAATCCTTGCTGAGCATTATGGTGATCCATCTTCATGGCTTAAGGGTGATGAATGGGATACCGTTATGAACTATGATGCATTCATGGAGCCTGTAACATGGTTCCTTACGGGCATGCAGAAGCATTCGGATGATTTTCGATGGGACATGCTTGGGAATGCGGATGCGTTCTTTGATATGATGAAATACAACGGTGCCAGGATGTTCGGATCATCGATAAATGTGGCAATGAATGAACTGAGCAACCACGATCATTCCAGGTTCCTGACACGTACTAACAGGGTTGTCGGTCGTGTGGCCAATAAGGGTTCCGAGGCTGCCAACCATGGCGTGAACAAGGCTGTGATGAGAGAGGCTGTTATGATCCAGATGACCTGGACCGGGGCGCCAACCATTTATTATGGTGATGAAGCCGGTGTATGCGGCTTCACGGATCCGGACAACAGACGAACTTATCCATGGGGACATGAGGATCAAGAGCTTATTGATTATCACAGACAGCTTATCAGGATAAGGAAGGAAAATAAAGAGCTGAGGACAGGTTCGCTCCGCCGTATTCATAAGGACTATAATATCATTGCTTACGGAAGGTTCACACGTAAGGAACGAAGTATTATAATTATTAACAATAACGACCATGAGAAAGATATTGAGATGAAGATAAGCTATGAGCTTGGATGTCCGAGAGATGTAAAGCTCGTATCGTTAATGTATTCGGATGATTCGGGCTTCACAACGGAACCCAGGGAGTATCAGGTAGACGGAGCACGTCTAAAGATCCATATGGGTAAAACGAGCGCAGTAGTATTAAAGATGATATAAAGGAATATTAATATGCGTACCATGGAATTTAAGATGGAGCGAAGGGGAGTCATTACGGAAGGAGAGCATGTAACAGTTACGGAAGGAGTGCTTCCCACGAGCTGGTATTATACAATAGATCCGTCACGTGCGATGTCTGCCAATTTCGAGCTGAGAGAGCGGCTTAAGACGCGTGAAGGGAAAGTTGTTAACATAGAAGAAAGACCACAGGGATTTTACGTTACAGTGGAGTTCGATGAATGATGACGGTTAAAGAGCTTAAGATCGGTCAGAGTGCGGTAATTGAGAAAGTAGGCGGTGAAGGAGCCCTGCGTCAGCACCTTCTTGATATGGGTGTTCTGCCGGGAACAGAGGTCACGCTGATAAAGCTTGCACCATTGGGCGATCCTATGCAGATAAGTATACACGGATATGAGCTTACGATAAGGCTTGAGGATGCCGGAAAGATAGAGGTTAAGAAGCAGGAAGACGGGAAGAAGTTGAAGTCCGGACGTAAAGGCTCATCCAGACAGATAGCCCATCCCGGTTTCGGAGAAGAGGGAAAGTATCATCCCAAGGGAAGCGGAAATCCCCTCCCGGATGATGCTTTGCTGACTTTTGCGCTGGTAGGCAATCAGAACAGTGGTAAGACGACCCTGTTCAACCAGCTTACGGGAGCCAATCAGCATGTAGGTAATTTTCCCGGTGTTACCGTGGACAGAAAAGACGGAGAGATACGGAGAAGGAAAAACACATCTATTACAGATCTTCCGGGCATTTATTCTATGTCACCTTACTCAAGTGAAGAGCTTGTAAGCCGAAATTTTGTTTTGGATGAGAAACCCAGAGCCATAATAAATATTGTGGATGCGACCAATATAGAGCGCAACCTTTATCTGACCATGCAGCTGCTTGAGATGGATATTCCGATGGTGGTTGCCCTTAATATGATGGATGAACTCAGGGGTAACGGAGGAACCGTGGATATAAACAGGATGGAGAGCATGCTTGGGGTGCCTGTGGTACCTATATCCGCGGCCAAGAATGAGGGTATTGATGAGCTGGTACGCCATGCGATCCATGTTGCTCATTATCAGGAGAGACCCGGAAGACAGGATTTCTGTGATGAGAATGATCATGGTGGAGCTGTGCACAGATGCCTTCACGCGGTCATGCATCTTATTGACGATCATGCCAAAAGCAGCGGATTGCCGGTAAGGTTTGCGGCAGGCAAGGCAATAGAAGGAGATGAACTCATTCTTGAAAAGCTAAAACTTGATGATAATGAAAAGAAAATGCTTTCACATATTACGCATCAGATGGAGACCGAAAGAAGACTTGACCGCAGTGCTGCTATTGCTGATATGCGCTATTCCTTCATAAATAAAATCTGTGCAACGAGTGTTGTGAAACCGCATGAAAGTAAGGAGCAAATGCGCAGTGACAGGTTGGACAGCGTGCTGACAGGAAGATTTACAGCCATTCCGGTGTTTATTTTGGTTATGGGATTGGTATTTTTCCTTACCTTTAATGTTATCGGAGCATGGTTGCAGGGGTTGCTTGAAACAGGAATTGATATGCTTACTTTGTCGGTTGACAGGGTCCTGACAAATATAGGTGTAAATGAGGCTCTGCATTCATTGGTGATAGATGGAGTATTCAAGGGCGTCGGAAGTGTACTCAGCTTTCTTCCGATAATCGTGACGATGTTTTTCTTCCTTTCGATCCTTGAGGACAGCGGATATATAGCCAGGGTTGCATTTTTTATGGATAAGCTGCTCAGAAAAATAGGCTTATCGGGCCGCAGCATAGTTCCGCTTTTGATCGGGTTCGGATGTACGGTTCCCGCAGTTATGTCAACCAGAACTCTGCCAAGTGCCAGAGACAGAAAGATGACAGTGCTTCTTACGCCGTTTATGAGCTGTACGGCCAAGCTTCCTATATATTCCTTTTTCGTAGATGCTTTCTTCCCTAAGGGGGGATGGATCGTTATCACGACGCTGTATTTTATAGGAATCTTCTGGGGAATAGCAGCGGCTCTTCTTTATAAGAAAACTATATTTACGGGAGAGGCTGTTCCTTTTGTTATGGAGCTTCCGAATTACAGAATGCCCAGTGCCCGGAGTGTGATACAGCTTCTTTGGGAAAAGAGCAAAGATTTTATCCAACGTGCTTTTTCGGTCATACTTATCGCTACGGTTGTTGTATGGTTTCTTCAGAGCTTTAACTTCTATTTTGATTATATTCAGGATGAAGGTGACAGTATCCTGGCTGCGATTGCCGGTGTACTTGTTCCTGTGTTTAAACCAATAGGACTCGGAGACTGGCGTATCTGTACATCTCTTATTTCGGGATTTCTGGCTAAGGAAAGTGTGGTTTCTGTTCTTGGAGTGCTGTTTGAGAGTGAAGGAGGTGTCGGAACGGCTCTTACTACCCTGTCGGCATGCTGTCTGCTCGTATTCTCTCTGTTGTACACACCCTGTGTGGCGGCAGTGGCATCTATCAGGCGTGAGCTTGGTCATAAATGGGCTGTTGGGGTAGTGGTTTGGCAATGTGTCCTGGCATGGGTTACTGCGCTGATGGTTCGGATAATAGGAATGATGGCGGGCATGTAGAACGCATGATTTCTGAATGCATTTCCTTATTTACATTCAGAAAGTCATATATTTCCGGATTGTATTTGATTTAGTACAATTTATGAAAAAAAAGTCTTGCATTATTTGCTCTTTGCTGTTAGAATAACATTTGCGAGTGCAAAAGCACTAAAAGTGCTGTTGCTGAGGAAGGGATCTCTGAGGATTTCCTTAATGTCTCAATACCCGCTGAGCAGTAAGGCTGACGGGCATCTGTGATAAGAAGTCACAGGTTGAAATGAGTAGGCATTCAACATTCCGCCCAGATAGCTCAGTTGGTAGAGCAGAGGACTGAAAATCCTCGTGTCACTGGTTCGATTCCGGTTCTGGGCACTTACCTGCGGGTGTAGTTCAATGGTAGAACACTAGCCTTCCAAGCTAGATACGTGGGTTCGATTCCCATCACCCGCTTTGAGAAAAAGCTTATGAAGATATAAATTAAATAAGTGGTTTCTCACAACTTAATATATGCGATAGTGGCTCAGTTGGTGGAGCGCGACCTTGCCAAGGTCGAGGCCGCGGGTTCGAGTCCCGTCTATCGCTCTTGTGAAAAGTAGTCGGAAGCCAGAATTTATGCGGTTTCCGCTATTTTTTTATTTCTTCAAAAAGTGGTACGATTTGGTACGGTTTACATAATGTTACTATTTTGCGAGACCATAAAGCTCATTCCACTTATCCGTGTCCACTCCACCGATTCTTGATACACGCTTCCTGTAATGGTCTGTTGTTGCCGGATCGAGGTGCCCCGCCATGTACTGTACCTCTGCGGGATTAAATTCCTTTGACATATTAACGACGCTCCAGAACCTTATCTTATGGCTTGACAGGTATTTAACACCGACTTTCTCACATATGCGCTTTAAATGATGGTTAACTGTGTTGGTCTTGACAGCATCCCCGTTATACATAAAGATATATTCACCAAAGGGATTGTCCTTGCGCTGCTTCTTAAGAAGAGATATAGCCTCATCACTCAGCGGCTGGATACGGTTGGCTTCCTTTTTCTTTCCTTTTGTTCTATTGACATAGGAAAAGTAATAGTTTCCGTCATCTCCCTTTCTGCGGACTATCTGCGCGTGGATAAAGACCGTCCTGTTCTCCCAGTCAATATCAGACCATTTAAGGCTCCTAAGCTCTCCTATCCTGACACAGAGGCTGAACATAAGGAATATTGCCCTTGCAAATACGTCATCTTCTTTCAGTGCCTGATTTATGATCCTGTAACGCTCATCGTCAGAGTAGACAAGATCTTCATTGTCCTCTTCCCTGCATATGAGATCCGTTGTCCTTACGGATCTTGCAATATTGGAAGAAACATAATCATGATCAACAGCATAATCATAGATCTGGTTGAGTATAGACTTTATGTTATTAAGACTCCGGCGAGTGAGAGTTTCATTAGCGCTGATCTTGGCGTAAAAAGTTTTGATCTTTGAAGCCTTCAGATTCGATATGTCTGAGCTGGCTAAATCGGATCCTGCATAATACTTATTCCAGTCACTCTTGTATCTTTCACAAGTCAGTGACGATCTATGCCCTGTATCCACGAATGTTGTCTTAAAATACTTTATCCATTCCTCGTAAATGCCTTGGACACTAATATCTATATCTGGATCATGTCCATAGTAGTAGCGGAACAGTTCAATCAGAAGGTCACTCTCTTCCTTGCGACATATCTGTACCGGTTTTCTGATCTTTAAACGACCATCCTTGGTAGGATAGATCGTGTAAGTAATGTTATTCTCCTTAAACTTTTTCTTAATTTCTTTTAAAGTCATATCCTTTAATTGAGGGTCGCCTGACATTATCTTACTTGATGTCATAAGATTAATCAAGGATACTATCAGATTGACAGACGGATCCTCGATATATTCCGGAAGTATCTGTAAGTTTCTCTTGTACATATAAGTATCTCCTTAAAATATTTCCGGAAAAATGACAGAGTGAAAATGGGTTATTTTTTACCTATGTAAAAGTGCAGGCAGTGACAATTGTGCTGATCAACTATGGATAACGTTGTTATTTTATTGTCACGTGTATAATAATATAGTTATTGGACAATTAATCTTAAGAAATGTGATATCCTATGGTAATAAAAGTCTATATATGCAAGTTAAAACTGAAATGGTGAAGGGGTTCGTATGAAAAACAAATATAAAACAGGTGATAAGGCATATATCGTTGAGTCAAATTGCAGGGTCCGGGAAGTACAGATGCTGAATTATTCCGGTGGAATGTTCCTGATCAGGTTTGAGAATGGTGGAGGGATCCGGGTTAATGATCATAGGCTATATTATACTAATGAAGAAGCAGCCCTCACCTTGCCAAGAAAGCACCTCCGTCTAATAGAACACCGTGGGATTATATGTAGTATTTCGTGTGTAAATATATATACAGAATGTTGTAGATTTTGTTAAAAACAATAACTGATTGTTATATTGGAAATGCAACATAAGAAAATACGAAATTCTTTTAGTGCAAATTTTAAAGCTTCTCGACGATGAAGCGTTGAAGGCAATAACTATGTGTATTATAGGAAAAGGAAGGATAAGAATATGTCATATCAAACTGCATTAACAATTGAAAATGTCATAAAGAATATAGACACAAAAAAATATTTACTTCCGTCTATACAGCGTGAATTTGTTTGGAGTACAGAGCAGATTGAAAAACTTTTTGACAGTCTGATGAGAGATTACCCAATTAATGCATTCCTGTTTTGGAATGTACCTAAGGAGAAAGCATCTGAGTTCAAATTTTATGAGTTTTTGAGAGATTATCATCAAAAGGATAATAAACACAATCCTAAAGAGTTATATTTTTTATGAAAAAAGTGAAACCTTTTTGAAACTGCCTGTCCCTATATATATGTAACCACAAAAAAGAATAAAAGCTCGTTAAGAAAAAGGAGGATAAGGAAATGTTAGAAAAGAGTCAGGCAATCAGGAATTTCTTACTTTTTACGGTGCTTGGTATAGTAGGAGCAATGTTTGTACCGTTTGGGTGGAGATGGGCAAGCAAAATAAAAAAGAGTCCTCGATATAAACGAGGGCTCTAAAAATAAGTTTATTCAGGTTTATGGAATGTAAACAGATCTGAAATATCACAATCCAAGACGGTACATATTTTGGCTATTGTATATAAATCTATCCGGGTTGTTTCGTTGCGACAGAATTTATTGATCTGTCCAAAACTGATTTCGGCTCTGTAGGAAAGCTGAGTCTTTGAGAGCCCCTTATCTTGAATGAGTTTGTCCAAGTTTAAAGTAATAGTACCATAATTCATAT
>JAILNV010000229.1 GCA_024691125.1 Lachnospiraceae bacterium
GAGGAAAATATTTCAAGGGGCATGAGATAATTAACTTTGGGGACAGCGGTAGTAACGCCTCCAAGGTCTTTGCCCTTGATGAGATCCCTGTGGAGATGAGTGATAATTATATGCTTTTCGTGGATTATGTGGATTATTCAAGTAATCCGGATGGTGAGGATGTATATTATCTTGAAAAAGTTGCGAACACAGCATTATAGGCATGGGAATATGAGAAACAGTCTTGATTCATACACCGCCCCCAGGATTTATTCCTATCTTTCGGATCATTCTGACTTGCAGAAGGCTTACTATCAGCATGTTCCTACTCTTTCGGGGCAGGTAAGGCTTGACGGATCGGATTTTAAGGATTCATCGAATCCCATAGCGATAGCAGCGATGTGTTATGATGCTACAGGAACCGGGGAGGAAGATCTTTATAAAACCGAATCCGGTACCGTAGATGGATATACCCGGACTTATCATGAATACTCATGGGATAACAATGCAGGATTCGTCGCTACTCAGGGTATAAGCTATGATTGTTATTATTATGGTGGCGATGACAACTATACCAAATACTGGGACGATGAGCCCTATTATGCATCAAAGATGGGCAGTTTTTCGCTCCAACCCTATGTGTACAGGTTCACGGATACCGGTACTGAGCATATTCTTACTTTATATCATGTGACTCCTTATTCCCTGTTTGTAAGAAAAATTGAGCAGGGTATGCATGTTTTCGATAACTGGAAGGCAGCGGATTACAGCCAGGCAAACCTGCCGATAGGAACCTGGAAGATACCCGCAACTTATACCGATCCCCTGAGCGGGACTACATATAAGGTACGCATTGCAAAGGGAGGAAATATCGTTCCCCAGTATGCGTCAAAGCTTATCATAGAGGACAGCGTCGGATTTCCCGATGATTGCTCGTATCTGTTTTCAAGTATGGGAAAGAAAAGGTGCCTATGAGTAAGGTAAAGATAACCGGAAAATATACGCTTAGGGAATCGGGCGGGGGAAAGAACTGTACGATATCATTAAATGCGTACTCTTATCCCTATGCAAATGCAGAGATAAAGCCTGAGATAAAGGTAACTGCCACTATAACAAACAATGATGGAAAAGAAGAAACAAGGAGCCTTGTACAGGGCAGGGATTATACGGTCACGTATAAGAACAATAAGACAGTGGCAGTAGCGGATGCGAAGAAGAACGGTAAGGACATAGCACCGCAGGTCATCATAAAGGGAAAGGGAAGTTATGAGTTTGAAGATACCGCGGATATGAAGAAGGGAGTAGTAAAGAGATTTGCGATAGCGAAGCCATCACTTAAATCCCTCGTGCTGACGATATCGGACGTAGCTTACAATACAAAAGAAAACGGGTATAAGAAGACGAAGATACTGTTCACGGATAAGGATTACAGGGATCTTAAGCTTAAGTTGGATAAGGATTATACGGCAGAATTTACAACCTCGGATGGGAGCAGTGCACCTGCGGCAGGACAGGTCGTGACGGTTACACTTACGGCAACGGAAAACAGCAGTTATACGGGAACCGTTACTGGAAGCTACCGAATAACGGATAAGAAAATACACACCGATATCTCAAAGGCCAAGGTGGTCATCAATCCTAATGAAAACGGGAAAACACAGGTATGCGCTTATACTGGAAGCGGGATAGAACCTGTAAAGGATGGGAAACCGGATCTTACCATAACCATTGGAAGCGGGAAGGATCTTAAGACCCTCAAGCCGAAGGAGGTTGATGGAAGTGGTGATTATGAGATCATAGGATACTATAACAACGTGCTGCCCGGAAATAATGCAGTTATCCTTATCCGCGGTATCGGGGACTACAGGGGAATAAGAGCCGTCAAGTTCAAGATATCGGCAAGAGGTGTCAATTCCAGATGGGGCGGTGTATATGTTCAGAGTGAGTAGATAGATTCTTCACTCCGTTTGTTTCCATATTAATGTCGACAGTCTTTCACGAACGGGAACACAGTCCGGTATTGCAAAGAAATGTTTCAAGGCATAGAATGTATGACTGATGCATATAAGCATGATCTTATATGTTGCGTATTACAGGATGGAAGACAATGCTGCTTTCTATAGTGCGATGATACCATTAATTATTAAACTATCCCGCATATAAAATCATATAGAAATATGATAAAATAAAAATGCTTTATATTCAGGTGGGTGCCTGACTTGAAGCCAAGCTTATGATGAAAGATGATGACGGACACGTGATTGTCCTTAAGATCAACGGTGAAGAGTATCCGGTCCTGTGGGAAGATAACGAGTCAGTGGAGGCGTTAAATAAAAGAACTGTTCTGTAAAAACCTTTTCCTGTGCAACAGACAGAAGACAAACTTCTATCTGCTCATGATGCCGGGCGATAAGAAATTCAAAACCAAAGAACTTTCATCTCAGATCAATTCGGCAAGACTTTCATTTGCAGATCCTGAGGATATGCTGAAATATCTTGATATCGAACCTGGAGCGGTAAGTATCATGGGGCTTATGAATGATAGTGGTCATGATGTTCAGCTTTTGATAGACGAGGATGTGCTTAATGGTGAGGAACTTGGCTGCCATCCATGTGTATGTAGGTCAAGTCTTAAGATGAAGACCAAAGATGTGATAGGGAAATTTCTGCAGGCAACAGGTCATGAATACCGGATAGTGCATCTTGTATGTGAAGATTGATGTTGTTCATTAAAGATCCTTAGAGATACTGAAACAGATGATGACGATTTCCCTTACAGTGATAGAAATTGTGTGTAAGACTGTAGATCCGTTTCATACAGATCCCGATATATGGATAGACTAGAGCAAAAATATTTCAAAGCATGAAGGATACATATAGGTAAGAAAGATGAGCGAAGTATTAGAAAGATTTTTAAGATATGTAAAAATCGATACCCAGTCGGATGAAGATAGCGGGTCAAGTCCAAGTACGGCTAAGCAGCATGATCTGGCAAAGCTTCTGTATGAAGAGCTGAAAGAGATGGGGGCATCTGAAGTATTGTATGACACCGAACACTGCTATGTTTATGCGAAGATCCCGGCAAATGACGGAGGCAAACAGAAAAAAACATTGGGGTTTGTTTCGCATATGGACACATCCTCTGATGCTTCCGGAAAAGATGTAAATCCAAATATCATCAGGAATTACGATGGTAAAGACCTCATCCTTAATAAAGCGGAGGATATAGTCCTTAAAACAGATATATACCCGGAGATCAGATCATATAAGGGTAAGACTTTGATAGTCACAGATGGGAAAACACTGCTTGGGGCTGATGATAAAGCGGGCATCAGCGAAATAATGACCATGGCTTATATCTTATTATCTGATCCTTCTGTTAAGCATGGGACAATCGCTATAGCATTCACTCCTGATGAAGAGATAGGAGAAGGGACCAGATTCTTCGATAAATCCGCCTTTGGTGCTGATTATGCCTATACAGTCGATGGCGGCGGGATCGGAGAGCTTGAGTATGAAACATTCAATGGAGCAGCAGCCAAGATAAGCATACAAGGTGTCAGTGTCCATCCAGGGGAGGCAAGGGATAAGATGGTAAATGCAGCAAGGATTGCTGCTGAATTTGACTCAATGCTCCCTGATAAACAAAGACCGGAGAACACTGAGGATCGCGAAGGCTTCTTCCATATGACAGATATATACGGTGATGTAGAGAAGGCAGAAGTAAGTTATATCATAAGGGATCATGACAAAGCACTGTTCATAAGCAAGAAAAAACTTTTTGAAGAAACCATAAAACTTCTGAATGAAAAACATCCACGGGCAAAAATAGATGTGATCATGAAAGATCAGTATTATAACATGAGGGAGAAGATCGAACCTGATCATATGTTTCTTGTCAACAATGCAAAAAGATGTATGAAGGAACTTGGCATAGAGCCGAAGATACAGCCCATCAGAGGAGGTACGGACGGTGCCACTCTTTCATATATGGGTATTCCCTGCCCGAATTTATGCACAGGAGGACATAACTATCATGGCCGCTTCGAATATTGTTGTCTTGAATCCATGGAGGATATAGTAAAACTGTTGGTTAAACTTACAGAAGGGTAATTACAGATATTTGAATTATGCTTCCCCGGTAAACCTCTTTGGATAGCTCCGATAATCGCAGCGGGTGTTTAGCTCGTGGAGTTAACAACATTAATGAAAAGAGAGTAATTTATGAGTTATATAGGTGATATCAGAAAACATATAGGTCATGATCTTGTGATGACGGTTGGTTGTGGGATACTCATAGTTAATGATAAAGATCAGGTTCTGCTGCAGAAAAGAAGTGATACAGGAGACTGGTGTATTCCCGGTGGAGCATTGGAACCCTTCGAAACGTATGAGGAAGCAGCAATAAGAGAGATACAGGAGGAAGTCGGGGTCACGGTTACAAATCTCGGGCTTTTTGGGATCTACTCCGGGGAAGAGAGAAGGATACATTATCCGAATGATGATGTTGTTTATTCTTTATCTGTTATCTTTACATCAAATGAATATGACGGGATCATTTCGGATCAGGACTCTGAAGTGCTGGAGCACA
>JAILNV010000230.1 GCA_024691125.1 Lachnospiraceae bacterium
TCCCTAAGCGCTGCAAAAATCGCATTGAGCAATTTATCCGTTGCCTTGCTTCCTGTATCTGCCTTTATCTTCTCAATCTTCCGGTTGAGTTTGCTCCTGTATACATCAGTGTTGATATGCGGTTCCTTTATATATACAAGGTTAACTCCTCTGTCAAAAAGTTCTTCATAAAGCCTAATTCCTTCATCTGCACTGCGGGACATCCTGCTGACCTCATCGAATACTACCGTATCACCCTCATTTAATCTGCCGATAAGAGAATTAAATGCCGGTCTGTCCACAGTAGTACCGGAATATTGTTCCTCTATTATTACAGCATCCGGATACCTTTCTTTGATATTTGTGATCTGCCTGTTAATACTCTGTTTCGGAGTACTTATTCTTGCATAACCATATATCTTTCCTGTATATTTCTCAATGATCATAAGTTATCCTTATTTCTTATCTCAATATAATCGTTTGTTTATGTTAATACTTTTATGCCCTTGAAGTTATATGATTTATCTACTAAATCATATAACAATTTAATACATTTTGAAACATAAACCATAACGTTTATCTTGATACTACATTATTAAAAAAAAACTTCAGAAATTACATCTGAAGCTTTTTATTCAAAAACTTGTTTTCACTCAATAACGACAGAATATATATTCGAATCTCGATACGATTACGCAAACCCTCTTAGTTGGTAGGAATCATAGGCGTCTCTCTCTCGCTACATTACAAATCCGTCCGATCAAGCTCCCGAATTTGCGTGCATATTGCAACCTTAGATGATCACGTTTGTGGAGCCAAACGACTTCGCTGCATAGCAAACCTCTTGTCATGATGATATTTTTGTTGTTATATATCCTAGAAGTGCACCAGTATAATACTGTGTTTGTGCAATGCATATCAATAGTGTGGCAGCTCCTTTTCCTGTAAATATCAGGCAACGGGTTTTCCTTATTATAAAATGCGGGATTAAAGCTATTATTGGCTGTTAAACATCTTGAGCAGATTTCTCTATCAATGCCTGTTGATAAATATTAGTAACCGTGTAATAGTTCATAAGCTCAGGCCAACGGTTAGAGGGATGATATACATCCAGATAAAGCCTTTCCTTTCCGTCAAGGTTTTTGTAATAATACCAATTATCTGATGCAGCATCCCCTCGTAAAGGCTCCTGTTCATATACTATTTCATACAGGATACCAAACGTATTCCCGCAAACAACAATGTCCGGATCTATAAGCTCTATCTCTTTCTTTATTTCCTCTCTGTCATATTCAGCATATTTACATATTTCGTCGTGCACGGATTCTGTATCACCATTGCTCTTTTTTAGATTTAATACCGCTATCTGTTCAAGACATTCGTTATGCTGCTGCGATGTAAGCTTATCAACGTAGCGGGGAATATAGGTTTTAGTTGTGTTTTGCAGCCCATATACCCATTTTGCAACTTTGTCCCAGGTAGAGATCGTAGGGTGAAACGTTTTGAGCCATGATGCTAAAGTGTTTTCACCCCAGTCCGACCCATAAGCCTCTTTTAATACGAAAAGGATACGTTTCTTTTCGGAGAAATTCCATACCGTTTCATTTACAATCCCGTCTGCAATAAAACAATTTTTTTTATGATCGATTATGCCATTAATCTCTTCTTTGTCCTTTCTATATGTTATTTCCGTAGGGGCTTTGTCCTTCCAAAGCTCAAATAAAAGACTGAGATCTTTGCAATTCCTGATTTTGTCGTAGTAATTCATAATAACCTCCTTATCATAGATAATCACCATCACGAAGTTGACTGCCTGTTTTTATAGCTTTCTATAGTTTCTTTCACATCAGAGTATGCTTTCTTCACGACCTTTGCGATCTGATCTTGCGCTGATTCATCGCTTGCTAAAACCAATTTTGCATTATTGTAAACATATCGACCATACGGCATCTTTTGCGGGGTAGTATTAAATTTCAGCGGGTTCTCACCCATGATTTCAAAAAACTTTTCTTCTAATCCCTTCGCATTATCAAGCGTGACAAACAATTTCATTGTTATTGTCGTTTCATTTGCCCGCGACAGATAGTATTCAAGGCAGCAATTAAATCCAAGCTCTGTATCCCATACATGCCATGCTGAAATATCCGATATTCGTACATCATCCCTTGCTTTTCTCGGCATCCACGGCGTAAATGTCAGATCATCATCATTTTTAAGTATTGCTGCAGCCGCTTTCACCAGATCTTTATTTTTGTTTCTGTATTTCCACTCTATTTCATTTTCATCAATTTCATCTGTTGATGCATTGACAGATGTTACAACCGAACTCCTAAGAATATCTCTTAAGTTTCTTAATTCCGTTTCGGAAAGTGCACCGTCTTCATCTATCTGCAGGGCATCTATAAAATGAGGTAAAAATACTTCCATGCGCTTGATCTCATCAATCGATGTCTCAGTCGGATCAATGCCATAGATCTCTTTTAAAACATCTTCTACAGTCTTTTCGTCTCGTAAAGCGCTGAATGTATCTTCATCGATTTGGGTGGAAGTCAGGTAAATATAGAATTTTTCATAGTACATTTGTACACAGATGATTGCAAACAAAACCCTTCTGCGTATGTTATCGTCGCTTATATTTATAATTGTTGCTTTTGTTACCCGATCAAGTAGTTCAAATGTATTAAACAGCCTCTTCATACTTCTCGGGTTACATCCGATCGAAGTTTTTATAAGATTATAGTAGAGGGTTACTTCTTTATCATCCGTTTTAATACCGATCCGTTCCATCATCTCTTTGACATAATTCTTGATATTATAATTTGACACCGGCATTTTGAACGGCAATTGAATGATCTTATCAAAAAAGCTCCTTCCCTTTTCTTCGGATACTTCGCCTCCAAATTTCTGTTTAATTCCCAAGGTAACTACTTCGTAATCCACAGCAAGAACAAATACACATCTGTCGCAGTCTAAGAATAACTTAAGAACTTCCAGAAGTTCTACTGCTTTGGATGGCTGAAGTCTGTCAAGGTCATCTACAAATACGACTACTCTGTTGAAATGTGTTTTGGTTAGTTTATTATCTATCGCCTTTTGAAACTCTTCTTTTAAGATTTTTATTTCTGAAGCGTAGTCAAGAGCTTTTCCAGACATAAATTCCTCAATTGTTGCGGCAGACTCTCCCCCAAGAGCGTGATCGGTCATTATTGTAACCGCCTTCTTGGCAAATCCTGAAAGCCCTTTTATGATCTTCTTTCGTACATCTTTATCACAATCAAGCTCGCTCAAAAGAACATCCATCATAGAGAAGGCCAGGTCATTACCCATATCAAACTGTGAGAACTGCCAGGTGTTAAACCAGATAGGAAATACGGATTTTAAGTTTGCCTTCATCATGTTCATCATGCTTGTCTTTCCGCTACCCCAATCCCCCTGTATCGAAATTGTCATCGGGGTGTCACATTCTCCAATAAAAGCGCAGAGAGCTGCAACATATACCTCTACACCAAATAAATCCTCCGTCAGCTCCTTAACAGGTCTATCGGTGTAACCATTTCTTTTTTCTTTCATGAATGCTCCTTATTTTTTCTTTTTCTTTTCCTTATTGGATGATAAAATCAACATCAATACGATTGCCACAAAAGCTATACCTATAGGGTATAGAAACTGTACTGTCATAGCCTTGATTATGTCTTGTGGATATGCACCAATTTCCATTGCATGTTTTTTACACATATATAATCCTAAAGCATATGTTGCTATAACACACAGAATACAAACGATAAACCATACTAAACTTTCGTCATCCTGCCATTCTGGACAAAGAATCACTGTCAAGACAAGAAAAGTGCACTGTAGACCAAACGGCAGTCCCACTATGGCTGGCTCACCATATTTACTCTTAAACTCCTCATTATAAATATTTCCTACTGCAAATGATATCAAAGATACAATGGTCACTACAACGACCACTACGGTTTCCATTATGCCTTTTCCTTCTTAAATACTGTACAGTTAATATTTCTCTTTTCTAATAAAGGTACTTCTATTTTATATGAGCATTATTCTGTAATCAACCTTTCATAGTTGTTTTTCTTCTCCCATTCAGATGCCATCTGTCATGATCCTTTATCATCTTCTGTGCTTCATCTATGTTCCGTGGATGAAAACGTGGCTGTATATGATATTCGTCCTTATCCCTGTGCTTATGCCTTACAACCAGTTCCCTACGATCCATTGTAAGCTGTTTGCAGTAGATAGACCATGTATGACCGGTATTCCTGCTTTTCAAATCAATATAGTAAGTAGTCTTCAATACTACATCAAAGTATTTGCGATCCAGTTTCTTAAACTCCTGCTTTGTAAACATGTCCTTTACTCCCTCCTCTTTATAAAAAAACAAGGCCAATAAAAACAAATCATATCAGACTAAAATATCTAAAATTTCCACATAAAATGCGGCTTCCAGGGACTATCCCGTTAACGACCAAGATCAGTATCAGCTCCACAACTCCTATACCCTTGTTATCCTTTGCACATTTTTTTGTAAGCCCCATAAATCCTTTCATAATATAAAGCATTTCTATCCTCCTTTAAAAAATCAGTATTTTACATCCTAAATGCAATAAATGCCGGTACCATTACTATCACCAGTACTACAAACAGCATCATAAGCATCGGAAACAGCAGTCTTGTTCCCGCTTCCTCTCCCAGCTCCCTGGCTCTGTCCTTTCTCTCGCAGAAAGCTTCTCTTGCCTCCATCTCAAGCATTGGCATAAGATCCGCTCTTCCACGACCCATAGCCTGACCTATAAGACTTATGAACTGTCTGTACTTATTAAGACCGCATCTTGCGGCGAACCCTTCATATGCCATCAGTTCTCCCATCCCTTCATTCATCCGTCCCTCACATATAAGCATTTCTTCATACAGATACCTCCTGTCTCCGCCATTATTTATCCGGCTTAAATAATCCCTGCAAAGCTTGCTCCAGATGCCTCTTGTAGTCAGTCCCGCAGAGTAAAACAGTACAAACCTGTTAACAAGCCTCGGATAATCACTCATCAGCTCTCTGTCCCGCTTCTTAACCCTGTTTTGAAGCTCCTGGTCTTCTCTGAAATACATGGCCGCTGCAGCTGCAAATACCATAATAAGAATAACCATACTCTTATTGTCTCCGGTCTCCTCGTATATCACGGGCGTGTCATCCACTCTGTCCGGAAGCTCTAAATATTCCTCCTCTCTGGTTCCTTCATCAAGCTCCCCGGCTAGAAGTTTAACGTATTCTCCGAGAGTATATTCACAGCTTTCCTTTTTCTGATATATCCGGATGCTAAAATCCATTTCATATAGAAAATCTTCGTAGCTAAGCTCTGCATGGACACCTGTCAATATGCCTTCGTTTATATTATTTATCCCGGCAAGTTTTTTAAGCCTTTCCTCAGAGACCGCCCCCTTAGAGCTTATCAGCAGCGGATCATCAGTCCTCCATGTTACAGTAAACGGATATCCTTTAACAGAAGCAGGAAAATGCATATCCGAATCTATATGGTCGATCGAACTGTTTTCCTTAAGTATCTCTTCCATAAGGATTCCATCAGCCTCTTTTGCCATTTCCATGAGCCTCTCGGTTCCGTATTTCATCTCACTGACCTGTATAACAATTATCTCAGGCTCGTCAGAAGCCTCTTCCCTTACCTTGAGCCTGAGCTTCTTTTCCGTTCCCATATATGGATTTCTCTTAATCAGATTTCCTTCTAGCAGCTCGCCCGTCCTTAACCCGGATAACTCCACAGCAAATGCCGTAAACGCACCGGCACAAATGATACAAACCATAATATTAAGCTTGCGTTTACAGAACTCTGTGCTCTTTTGGCACACATCCTGTGCAGGTTCCGTCTTCCTGATACCGTCCTTAACCCGCTCGCTTGTCAAATGTCTTATTATGATCTGCCGTTTCTCTTCAGACAGTCTGTTAAATATGATCAGAAACAGGAGTCCCGTAATTAATATAAATCCGTATATCACCAGCATCCTTTATTCGCTCCGTTCAATTTATGTACTCTTTTTCAGACCTTTATATCTATTAGCTTTTCAGATAACAGATATGAAGCTGCATATATGAGAAGACACACTGTCATAACCGCTATACCGACCGGATTATGATACAGGACACCCAGGAAGTTTCCGCTCGTTATCCTAAGATACAGGATTATGGCAAAGGGAATAATACACATCAGTCTCTGTTCATATTTTCTGCCCGTAAGTATCACTCTTATTTCCTTCTCCGTATCGTCCTTTTCCTTCATCATCCTCACTGTCTTCCTTATGATCCCGCCAAAATCACCACCGCTTCTCTTTGCCAGTGTAAATATTTCCGAAAAATCCGTGATATCCTCAACATCAGCTCTCTTTGCAAATTCCTCAAGAACGCTTTCCAGTGGCGCTCCTGCTTCCAGCATTGAAAAGAAATATTCAAGCTCCTTTACTATAAGGCTGTTCCGTCCGTAAAGCCTAAGCATGTCCTTATGAGCCTCATAAAAGGAATTTTCTATTGAATAGCCTGCTGCCAGAGCCGAAGCCACACTGTCGATCATATCCTGAAACTGCCTTCTTAACTTAGTCTTTTGCTCTTCCTTAAGCTTTTGCTTTATCCTTTTAAAAAACACTACCGCGAAAGGAAGTGAGATGATAAAGGCATATACGGAATCATAGAAAGCGTATGATACAAACATACAAATACCCACATAGAGAATCGAATATTTAACTGTATTCCTTATATCCATTCTGTAACTGTTATAATCCATCTATTCCCGCCTTTATCAACTTTTCCCTGTGTTTTAATGATCCCTGTTTCATGAATTCACCTTTAACCCTGCCTCTTATCTCACCTGTCTCTTCGAAACGGTATAAGATCTGTGACTGTATTTCACCATTCTCATAACCCGTAATTTCCCTTATTTCAAGAAGACGTCTGCTCTTGTCCCTGAGCCTTCCAAGCTGAATGATAATATCTATCCCGGAAGCCATCTGTCTCCTGAGTGCCCCTATTGGTATCTCTGTGTGAAGCATCATCATGGTTTCCAGTCTCGATAAAGCATCGGCCGCACTGTTGGCATGTATGGTCGACATCGATCCGTCCTGTCCGACATTCATAGCCTGCAGCATATCAATGGATTCACTGCCTCTAACCTCCCCGACTATGATCCTGTCCGGTCTCATTCTGAGCGCGGTCTTAATAAGATCCCTTATACTGATCGCATTGCAGCCTTCCATATTTGCATTCCTTGCCTCAAGAGAGACCAGATTATCTATGCCCTGAATGATAAGCTCTGCACTGTCTTCTATGGTTATTATTCTTTCTGTCTGTGGAATATAACCGCTTAGAACATTTAAAAAGGTCGTCTTGCCTGCACCGGTACCGCCGCTTATCAGGATATTGTACTTTGCTTCTACAAGCCTGCTTAAAAAACCAAGCACTTCCCTGCTTACCGAATCCATTGCGATAAGCTTCTCTCCGTTGATCGGTACCTTCGGAAAACGTCTGATCGTCAGGATCGGTCCGTTAAGTGCCACAGGATCAAGAACAACATTTACTCTTGAACCATCCTTAAGCCTTGCATCAACTATGGGCTGCGCTGCATTTACTGTCCTGTTAGCCCCAGCCACTATCTGCTGGATTATATCCGAAAGCCTGTCTTTTGAATCAAAGCTTCTTCCTGTATCGATAAGACTCCCGTCTCTTTCGATAAAGATAGAGTGTGTACCGTTAACCATGATCTCCGTTATTGTCGGATCCTCAATAAGCTCCTGCAGCACATCCAGCCGTCGCATTGCATTGAATATATCCTTACGCATTGACAGCTTCTCGGACAGAAGCAGGGTAACCTGACGGTTTTTGATCCTTATCTTCTCATCTATTATCCTGAGAACCTCTTCATCATCTATATCCAGCCTGCCTTCAAGTTCTCTCTGAACTTCCTTTTTTATCTCCTTTGCCTTCGATGCGACTATATCACTTCTGTTCATTATTCATCCGCCCTAAGCTCTACATTCTATTGACAACATATCTCACTCCTTATATACTTTCCAAGCCGGCTTGTCTTAAGCTTTCCAAGTGTACCGTCAATATCCTCAAAATAAGGAAATCTGAGTCTGATAAGCTTATTGTTTATTGTTTCATTATCCGGATATCTTAACAGAACTTCATCGAAATCCTTAAGCTTTGCCAGGGAAAATCCGTCATTTCTCACAGGCATATATACACAGGAACATAGATTAAGCAGTTCCGGGATTCCCCTGATACAGTCCGAAAGATCAAGGATCACCGCATCATATTTCCCCAGTGATGTCAGCGAACTTAAGAAAGATACCCAAAGCAAAGGATCTGTTTCCTGCAGTTCATACGGTGCTCTCACAGGTATGAGGACATTCAGTCCATCTGCCCTGACAATATATCTTGGAAGCATATTCTTAAGCCCGGATGGATCAATGGAATATTCATACAAAAGCTCCTGCATATTGTATTCCGATCTGATATCCAGAAGCCCGTACAGTCCGTTATATCCTTCAAGATTGATATACAGGACCTCTCCCCCCTCTGCCATGATCTGTCCGAGCGCCAGCGCAAAGGTTGTCTTAAGAGTATGATTAACCGGAGAATAGACTCCTATCAGCTTCATGCTGTTCTGCTTAAGAGCATCATTCACTATCCTGTGCTTAGCTTCTATATCCTCTCCTATCAATCCCACAATGGCAGCTGCCGACTGATATTTATAAATTGTATTTTCTTGCGAAACAGCGGCTCTGTCCTCAACCAGAATATATCTTCTGGAAGCTTCTATATTCACCTCCCTGCCGCTTTTGAGAATTTGATCGCTCATATCATTCATGAAGGCTTCCTCTATCAGCAGCAGGGAAACAGCTCTGCCATCCATATCATTGATAAAAGCTTCAGTCTCAGTATAAACAAGTACTTCATACCCACATTCACTTTTTCTAAAATAGTCCGCAAGCCTCATGCTGTACTCACTGTCCCTGTCACATATGACAAGTATTTTATTATAGGTAATTCCGATGTTCATTCTCCTTTTCTCTGACTCCGTTAACTTATGACTTAAAAAATGGAAATAAAAAGATAAATCAATGAATAAAACCTGTGCTTTTGAAATGCTCTAACCTGTGACTTAGAACGTGATTGAATTATAGGTTTAAAATGGCACTTTGTAAATACTTTTATGCCCAAAAAATTATATTTGTTAAATCTTCACAAAAACCGAATTTTAATCATATTAAAACACCCCTGAAAAAGGGGTGTTTTTGTGCAGATTTTACAAACTTATGTTTTTTATAAATTTTCTCATTATCCGTATTCAGACTGTAAAGCCCCTGTTGGATGCTCCTGAAAGACTCTCATTAAGGCTTCCCTTTCCGTAAGTCAGGCCCGCATATACCTCCTGTGTATTCGACATAAGGGGTGCCGAATCATCCTGAGCCGCTATATCTTCAAAGGATTTACGAAGCTTTAACATAAGTCTCTTAGCCACTATAAGTGCTTCCTTATCCTTCTTAACCGGAGCAAGAGCCAGTTGCTTACTGAGATATACATAAATTCTCATGAGCGGATAAGCCGGTTCGTAATTAAAGTCGAGAGCTTCCAGCAGATCACCAACACATTTACCGGCATATCTTGAATTGGCACCAAAAGCCTCAAAATTACTGTCATCATAAGCCTGAATCGCGCTGTCAATATAGGAAAGCGCTATGTCATACACGATTACAATAAGCTCACTTCTGTTGGCCTGTGTGATCCTGAGTGTATAGTCCTGTTTCTCTTCCTTTGTCATTATATTTCTCCCTTATGATAATAATTGTAAGAATTACTTCGTAATTCTTCTGAATACGCTCGCCGCTTAGGCATCATAAGGCATCCACCGCTAGCGGTTCCCCTTATGATATTTACTGTAATAACTGAAGTGCCTGCTGGGGCTGTTCATTGGCCTGTGAAAGCATGGATGTTCCTGCCTGAACAAGCACCTGAAGCGTTGTATATTCAACCATCTCATCTGCCATATCCACATCCTTTATCGTTGAATATGATTTGGTCAGATTCTCGGTGGAAACATCAAGATTACTTATAACCTTCTCAAAACGGTTTTCATATGCACCCAGTCTTGCCCTTACCGATGAAGTAAACGAAAGCGCCTGTTTTGTCTGATCCAGGGCTCTCCTGGCTCCTTCAGGTGTCCTTACATCTATCTTTTCGAGGCCCATGTTCATAAGCGAAATTTTGGGAATTGCTATAGTTATTTCCTGACCCTCGGATGCCCCTACCTGTATCTTCATTCCACCTATGCCCTTTAAATCCAGGGATGAAAGATAAGATGGGAACGAACTGCCTGATGAGAGCGAAATTCTTGCTCCGTCCTTATCGGTAAAGCTGATGCTGTTGCCGTTAACCGTTGCATAGACTGTTTCACCGTTCATAGTTGCCCTGACACTGCCTCTGTCAAGAACTGTATTTCCGTTACTGAGCGTTGAATCTATCGGAATCTCAAGATTAAAATCATCCCCATTTGTAAATCTGATGCTGTTGTCGGTCACCATCCTGCTTACCGCAACGCTTTCCCCACCCTTATTAACTGTCAGACTATAGGGATCTACCATGACTTTTTTGTTGGTGGCAGTGGAATCTGCCGAAAGAATAAGCTCTGATCCGTCCTCCATAGTAAGCTTGATACGGTCACCGTCAACATCCAGATTACTCTTATCTGCCAGAACAAGTTCGTTACCGCCCTTTGTAATACTTACACTGTCTTTATCTATCACTGTTCTTCCGTTTTTTAAGCTTAGTATATAATCATCTCCCAGCGGGAATCCGGGATCATAATTTTCCACAGTGACCCCTATTTCACTTGAATATCCTTTAAGCTTCTGATCGCCGTTAAGAAGACCCTGACCGTTATATTCCGTATCCCTTGCAATCCTCTCTATCTCAGTTGTCAGCTGGTTTATCTCGCGCTGTATAGCCTCTCTGTCCTCTTCTGTCGTGACCTCGTTTCCTGCCTTTACAGACAGCTCATTTATCCTCTGAACAATATCCTGGATCTCGCTCAGGGCTCCTTCTGCCGTTTCTATGACATTGACAGCATTTGATGCATTCTGATTCGCCTTATTAAGATTGGCTATCTGCGCCCTCATCCTGTTGGAAATTGCCATACCTGCCGGATTGTCTTTGGCTCTGTTTATCCTGTAGCCGCTGCTCATCTTCTCTGTTGATGCCGACTGCCTAGCTTCATTGGACCTTAACACATTACCTGCTATCATTGCCTGAATATTGGAATTGATCTTCATACCTTACCTCCTCGATATAACTGTAATAAAAGCCTTTGCCACCTCATACAGATCGGCATTGTCTGCCGCTTCTCTCTGCTCCCCCGTCCTTGCAAAATCATTTAGCCTAAGTCCGTCACTTCTTACATAATCAAGCTCCGATACATTCCTTCCGTTCACAGATATAAGTTCCGTAAGTTCATCTTTAAGATCTCTCAGGCTGTCTATTCCGTCCTGTCTGTCGGAAGTTATATATCCCCTGCAATCCTTACCGCTCATTGTAAATCTTGCAGCAACCCTGCCATATACTGCGGAATCCATAGTCGCCACCACATTTCCCTCATTTCCTGTTCCGCTGACAAGTTTTAAGTTTATCGAAGTCCATTCTCCTTCTATATTGACCGGGACTTCATAATTCTGTTGTCGTGACAGAGCCGAAGCAATGCTTATCTGTTTATTGAGAAGCTTAAGTGTATCCACATCCACTCTGCCGGTTGTCTGATCTATAGCCTCATCAATCACTCTTGCGGCTTCATGCCTTAATTCTTCATATCCTTCCTGTGCTGTTTCTTTTGAAGTAAACTTCTCCGTAAATTCCTCTACGGCACGGGAAAGCTTTTCCTCATTGCCTCTGCCTGTCTTTCCGGCTTCCTTCATAAGAGTTCTAAACGTCTTACCCCTGTTGTTCAAAAGTTCCCCTGCTGCCAGCAGATTATTTACGGTTACAGGCTGCTCATTGCTCCTTAACAGTTCTATAACCCTGTCATCCGAATTTCTTGCTTCGTTAAGAGCTTCTCTGTCATCCTTGAGCTGCTGCCTAAGATCTTCCTCTCGCTCATACCCTTCTATGGTCTCATGAGCGAAGGTCTCAAGCGGCTTGTCAATGTTTATACCGCTCTTTAACATCCCTTCCGGACTCAGCTTATCAAGTGCCTCTGTGGCCAGAGAATTAAGATAATTCTCCAATCCCCGTCCTGCAAACCCTCTGTCTATCTGCTCCGATATCGAAGTACCTCGCCTGTTAAGTCCTGTAAGTCCGCCAAAATCATTATCGACAGAAATATCCATTCCTCTTGCCCTGTTGCTTCTTGAAGCAGACAACAGATTCCTGAGTGTAAGATCCTCCCCACTTGACAGAACATTTCCAATGAGCTTACCGTCACTTTTCTCTATCTGTCTGAACAGTCTGTAAACACCTATAAATGCAGCCTTTTCGTTATCTGTTATATCACCGCGTTCTTCCAGCTTTCTTAGGAATCGGCTGTACCTCTCTGCATTTTTATCCTCAGAAGTCTCTTCAAGCCTGTGGCTTAGACTGTAAATACTCTCATCTACAGGATTCTCTCCCTTTCTTATGAGCTCCAGAGTCTTGGCCGGAGTCATAAGCTCCATAACTCTCTTAACCGCCCTGTCGGCCTCTCTGACTCTGTTTATACTTTCAGGATTTATTTCAGTCTGTGAATATCCCAGTATCCTTACTGCTTTTCTGTTTGCATCATTTATTTCAAAACCGTTATCCGCCAGTATATCATCTACGTTTCTAAATGCCTTACGGATACTGTCTCCCATATCAGCTCTCGGCGCGGTCATAAGTGTTTCATATGACCGGCCTGCTCTCTGATATGCTGCTTTAAGTACATTTCCCTGTTCATTTAAGCTTCTTACAGTCGGATCATCATTTCCTCTAAGCCTTCCGAGTACCTCTGCCGGCACCGTCCTTAACTGCTCGAATATGTCTGTCGTTTCCCTGTACAGGCTTATTCTCCCGTCAAGAAGAGCTATATCTTTATTATCTCCTCTTTGTGAAGGATCAAGAAGGAGTGGTTCAAAAAACGATCTCTCTGCCTCCTTAAGCTCCGTTACCAGTCTGCTTAACGGTTCCGTATCTATGGAAATCCCCTGCTTAAGTAATTTAAGATTAACCTCTGCGCTCATCATCAGCCTTACTTCTTCAAGCTGTCTTCTTGCAGTTACAGCCTTATCCTGAGCCGGGTTATCCGCCATATCATAAGCAACGGTTGAAGTATCTTCATTATTTACTGCTCCGCTGCTGTTTATATCCTGTGAAGCATCATACATATTGCGGATAGTCATTTCCTTATCGGAAGCTATGGTCATATCAACTCCCGCATCCGTTATGGCTGCTGTCTCATCCATTATTCTGGATGCCGTCACATGATCTGGCTCTGTTTTATCTATTACTGCATTGACCGGAGTACGTCCGTCATTAATGGCTATTGCTGAAATGTCTATAATGCTCTCGGAAGACAATGGTAAGGTCAGAGAATTAAGCCTGTCAAGTGCTCCCAGTGTCTGCTCAGTAATGGGAATGCCGCTCTTTATTATCCATTCAGCCTCTGATAATGTTGTTTCATTAACCGGAAGACCTGATCTTTTGATTATTCCCTCGACCTGGCCTCTTATCTGCTCCATGTCGAAGCTGTCTGCCTTCTTTGCATAATATCCGTCCGTACTGTCCTGATAATAACCTCTTGCCTGCCTTCCGGTTCCTGCACCGGCACTGTATTCGGCCTTATAGAGATTGGCTATCGTAGGCTCAAGTCCGTTTATTACCATATATTTTTTTACTTCATCAGACAGACCCCCTATCTTTCCGGCCGTATCCGCCGCTTCCGCAATTCCTCTTACATTCTCTTCATTGAGAGGAAGATCGTTACGCGCAAATACATCCCTTAACTGTTGAGCGGCAATGTCACCACCGGCGATCTCATTTATCTGATCATCTGTAAGGTCATCATTATAACCGGCGATCACCGTACCATTCTGAGCAAGCTTCGCTTTAAGCTTATCAAGTGACGTTACCTGTGTTTCAACATCCGTATCCGTAAGGGAGTGTCCTTCCTCCCATAATTTGGCACTGTCTTCTGCTGACATAGAATTAGACATTACTGCCATATACTTTCTCTGTAAGGCAATATCCTTTTGCCCTGCATCCTGCATCACTTCAGCGGAGGATTTAAGCTCTCCCATTCCGTATGCAGCGTTATCCGTAACTGTGCCAGAAATGTCTACCGATATTCCTCCCATAAAGGCGGCGCTCTTTGCCGTTTCTTTTGTCCGGAGGTTCCCGTATTGAGTTTTTTCCATGTCAACATTCTTATTGTGGTTAATATTGTTTGTATCTATCTTCATATTCTGCTCCACCTGAATGTTTTCCCTGACACCATATATTTCGACAATAAATCCCCATTCCTTAACCCTTAACTTGGAGTCAGGAGAAGCTGCTATAAATCACAGGTAATAAAAGAGCCATACCATAAGGTACAGCTCTTAATCTAAATATTTAACTGTTCATTTAATACAGGAACACAGCCGCTCCGTAAGGTGCCAAAGGATATGCCACTGAATAAGGCATTCCGTCCCACGGGATCTCCTCGGCCTGATATGTAGTCTCTCTCGGTATTCCGGTGCCTCCGAAGCGCTTCTCGTTACTGTCAAGAAGCAGCTTATATTTCTTCTTTTCCGGAACTCCTACCCTGTAATCATCTCTTGCGATAGGAGTAAAGTTCATCACGAATACCAGCCTGTTCTTCTTCTCATTTTTCCCATGCCTTATAAAGCTGTATATACTCTTGTAGGTGTCATTGGCGTTTATCCACTGAAAACCGTTAAAGCCTCTGTCGCATTCATGCAGAGCAGGATATTTGGTATACAGCTTAAGAAGCTCCCTTACATATGCCTGCATACCCGAATGCAGATCGTCTTCCAGAAGTCCCCAGCTAAGCTCTGTCTCTTCATTCCACTCGGTATCCTGAGCGAACTCCTGACCCATAAACAGCAGCTTCTTGCCTGCATGTCCCATCATAAAGGTATATCCGACACGAAGGTTTGCGAATTTATCAACATAATATCCGGGCATCTTATTAAGCATTGAGCACTTAAGATGAACTACCTCATCATGCGACAGTACAAGTATATAATTCTCCGCATCATTATAACTCATTGCGAAGGTCATCTTATGATGATTGTCTTTTCTGAACAAAGGATCCAGCTTCATATAATCGCAAAAATCATGCATCCAGCCCATATTCCACTTAAATGTAAAGCCCAGTCCTCCGTCTTCGGGCGTTGCAGTTATCTTGGGCCATGCTGTAGACTCCTCGGCTATCATCATTACACCGGGGAACTCCCCAAGGATCCTGGAATTAAGATGCTTGAAGAATTCAATAGCCTCAAGATTCTCGTTTCCGCCGTACTCATTGGCCACCCACTGTCCGTCCTTCTTACCGTAATCAAGATACAGCATTGAAGCAACCGCATCGACTCTCAGACCGTCAATATGATATTCACTAAGCCAGAATCTGGCATTGGCAATAAGGAAGTTCTTAACCTCATTCTTACCGTAATCAAAGATCTTGGTTCCCCAGTCGGGATGCTCACCCTTCCTTGTATCGGCATATTCATAAACACAGCTTCCGTCGAACTCAGCCAGACCGTGCGCATCTCTCGGAAAATGAGCCGGCACCCAGTCAAGTATGACACCTATGCCGTTTTTGTGAAGCTTATTTATCATATACATGAAATCATCGGGAGTACCGTATCTTGAAGTAGGAGCAAAATATCCCGTTACCTGATAACCCCACGAACCATCAAAGGGATGCTCTGCTATACCTATAAGTTCAAGATGCGTATAATGCATATCTATAAGATAATCCACTATTCTGTCCGCAAACTGTCTGTAGGTATAGAAGCCTTCGTCCTCACGTCCCGGATGTCTCATCCATGAACCTATATGACATTCATAAACAGCTATCGGCATCTCTTGTATATTGGTTTCATCCCTCTTCTTAAGCCATGACGAATCTGTCCATTTGAACTTGTTTATATCGGCTACAATAGATGCCGTTCCCGGCCTTAATTCAGCATAGTTAGCATATGGATCGGCCTTATAGAGCCTCCTGTCATCAGCGGAGATGATCATGTATTTATACATAACACCCTCGCCTATACCTTCCACGAACAGCTCATATATTCCTATATCTCCGGTCTTCTCCATCCGGTTGGCATCTTCGTTCCATCCGTTAAAATCACCAATAACATACACGTCCTTTGCCTTGGGCGCCCATACAGCAAAATAAACTCCTTTTATGCCATTCTTTTCCGCAATATGCGCTCCAAGCTTCTTGTAAATATCATAGTGCGTTCCGGAACCGAACAGATATCTGTCCATCTCTGTTATAAAAGGTGCTAAATTCTGATTCCCTGCCATGGCCTTCTCCTTTTCTCCATGATAGCTATTCTTTAGGATACATATTGTATTACTGTATAAAATCTTTTTCCCTTAAGATAATAAAGTCATTATCATCATACCTTTTTGCCAACAGCACATCCATAAAATGAGACATATTCTTCTTATCAACATGCTTTATCGCATTATCAATTATTTCACATACCTCTTCAAGAGTAACAGTGTGATCCAGTGTCTGAAGATCACCTATCCGTCTGTAAAGAGCAAGAACTCCCATATCATCTATAACATACTCAAGTTCTCTTGCATAGCATTTACCATAAGATACAAGATCGTCTGTCGAGTAATCCTGAAGTTCGATGCGGGCATTAAATACCCTTTTCATTATATCCCTGGAAGAATCCAATAATTCTGACATCCCCTTAATATCACCTTCAAGTATTACCAAAACAGGCTCATTCTCAAGCTCCAGAGCTTCAGCCACCAGTCTTGCGGAAGAAGGCGTCAGATCCTGCGCATTCTCTACGATCAGGGCTCCCTGTCTCAGCTTCTTTATCGTAAGCGGAATATCTTTTTTATTCAGGGCTTCACCGGATATTTTGGCAACCTTACCCTTGAACTTAATCTCTGTAGAACGCATTACCTTTACGATATCCACTGCGATAGCTTTTCTTCCGGTAGGCTCGTTACCCATAACGATCACATTGCCCTTACCTGACTCCATGCCTGCCTCATCCAGCGCTTCCACTATCTGTGATTTAAGCCATTCAATATTCTGAAACTTTCCGAAAACAAGCTTTTCTTCTTCATCAAACTCCCTCTTGCTTCCGGTTGTTTCCAGCTTCATATATCCGGGTCTCTGTCGAACAGATGTTTTGTTATCTCTTGCTCTTCTGTTACGCCTCAGTTCATCTATTCCATCATAATCGAACTCCATTCCGGCTTCATAATTGGCTCTTGCAATGGCATCTACCGGCATATCGTCAGTCTTCATTATTCCTTCAAGCCCATCCGGCTGTTCGATCATGACCATTTCTTCCACTTCACCATAATCATCCAGCTCATCATATGGATATTCCGGAAGCTCGGAGGTCACTTCAAAAGCTGCCTTTCTTGCAGCTTCTTCATCCTCAGTATATGATAATGATCCGTCACTCTCCTCTTTATCGGCATCGGCCATGACTGTTTCATCATCATCGGGATCCTCTATATTCATTATCTCCCTGAAATACAGCTCTGTATTATCATCGTTTTCATCCTCCGGATCTTCATCCACGGATTCCCTGACGCTCTTTATATCAATAGCACCGGATTCAGGTTCATATGTTATCTCGTGGATGGGCATCTCCTCTGTTTTGCCTCTTGCCTCTTCCACAGCCCATGAATCATCTTCCATCTCCGGCTCATAGAATATTCCCTGCCCGGAAGCCACCTCATTCCCGGTTGGTTCCTCTGTTACTGTTTCCTCCTCTTCATCGGCAGATTCTTCTTCGTTTACAGCGCTCTCTTCCTCCGGTTCTTTTTTATCTTCGGATTCTTCCTCGTATACAGCGCTCTCTTCCTCTTCCGGTTCTCCCCTATCTTCGGATTCTTCTTCGCCTACGGCACTCTCTTCTTCCGTCTCCGGTTCTTCTTTATCCTCGAATTCTTCCACTGCTTCGGGTTTTTCTTCATTAATGAAAGCTTCTCCGGATTCTTCTTCCACATCTGTATCCAAGTCATATCCCCTATGATATACCGACCCGTCTACGTACTTATACCCTTTTGCAAGATAAGCATAATACTCTGATTCTACATCCTCTTCTACATATAATTCGTTATCTCCAAATTCGTCCTCTAAATGTACTACATCAGGATACTCATCCTCCAATGTTTCTATTTCCGGAAAATCCTCTGTCTCAGGATACTCAGCCCAGCCTTCTTCCTCATATCCTTCTATTCCGGGAATCTCCTCTGTCTCAGGATACTCACTCTGTACTTCTTCCTCATATCCTTCTACTTCGGGAGTCTCCTCTGCCTCAGGATAGTCTCTCTGCCCTTCTTCCTCATATCCTTCTACTTCGGGAGTCTCCTCTGTCTCAGGATAGTCATCTTTGGACTCTTCTTCCTCGGATTCTTCAGAGTCATCAATATCTTCTTTCTTCGCAAAATCTATTTCATGACTTTCAGAGCTTTCATCATTGTTGTGCCATTCATTACTCTGTACATATTCGTCTTCATCCTCTTCCGGATCATCGTCCCAGTCTTCATACCTGTATTCATTCTCTTCCGGATCAACATCATCCCATTCTTCTGTTTCTTTCTCGTCGTCCTGTAATGTTTCTCCATTATCTGTCTCCGGAATTTCAGTCTCTTTCGGAACAGAATAATAAGAGGGATTAACAGATACTCCCCTTGGCGGTGTGGGCTTTGCTATATCATCAATATCGGGAAGCACACCTTTAAGCTGTGCCATAATATCGGCAGTCTGCTGGAGCGATAAGGCTTTGGCTTCCTGTATACGCCTCTCCTCATTCTCTCTTTTTTTAGTCTCCCAGTCTTCATATATACTTTTAAGTTCAGGATCAGACTCTTCTGCCGCATCTTCCTCCACCGTGTCATCATCGGGAATATCTTCCGGATAAACATTCTCACTCTTATAGCCCGGCATAAACGTGGTTATCTGGACATCCTCTTCTTTTCCCGGAACCTCGTCAAGTTCATTATCCGCAGGACTGAAATTCTTTAAGGATATAACCGGACCGTTACTGTCGGTTAACTCAAGGTCATTCGTTATATGACCATCATTTTTTGATTCTGCATTTTCATAATTATTTGTTTTCTCATAAGAAGGTATTGTATTATACCTCCCATTGCCGCTGTTTATTGCAGCTTTTTTTTCATTTTCAAAAAATTTCTTTATATTCTCCGATAATCCGTTCTGAAGATCTATTGTATTGTACATACCCATATTAACGGGTTTTATCTCTATCTTGTCTATTTCAGAAGTAGTAAGCATCTGCGTTGTATGCTGCAAGTCATTCCTGGAAGATTCTGCAGATAACTGCATTCCCGGTGTTTCTGCCCGGATTGCTCCGTTATCCGGCTCACCGGCCTTATTCATGGTTTCCATGCCGGTTTCAGGATTTGATACAGATGCAGCTGAATCTGTCACCTGACCTGATACAGAAATGTTCATACCAACAGACTGTTCCTGAACACCTGAAGTACTGTTATCTCTGGAGCTGATACTTCCCATCTCCTGCTTATGATTCTGACTATATGGCGTCATAGGTATCTGTTGGAGATTTCCTGACTGTGGATCTGTATCATACACCTGCTGTGAAGTATCCGGATTAATATTCATGAACTTGTCAGCAACGGGGATAGGATCCTGCCTGCCTTCGTACTTAAGCTGCTGTTCCTTAGACAGTCTGGTGTGCTTCATTTTAAGCTCCATGGCCTTTTTTACATATTTGCCTTCACCAAACCAGAGTATCAGCTCATCACATGCTTCAACACATTTAGTCTCCTGACCTGTTTTATGATACAAAAGAGCAAGCTCATATGCCCAACGCTCTGTATAATCTTTCTGCTTGAACTCCTCTAACAGCTCAATCCGTTCTTCTGCTGATACATCCAGAGCCTCATACAACCTGTACAGCAGCACGTATCTGCTTGTATCACCCGGTGCAAGAGATACGAACTCCTCATACAGAAGCTTGGCCTGTACCACATCATTAAGCTTAATGGCAAGCTCACATAATGCATATACAATATTCCTGCTTGGATATCTGTCATATGCAAGCAGCAAAATCTCTCTGGCTTCCTCATATTTTTTGTTAATCTTATATATTTCGCTGACAGTCTGGAGCATTGAAACACTTCTTACCTTACGCCAGTCAATTCCGTCGGCTATATTCATAGCCTCGGCATATCTATGTTCGCTTATCAGCTTTTTAATCTCATCGGCATGAACCTGATATTCGTATTTGTCCAACTCTGCTCTCCCGGATTTTAATATAAATCTGCTACTGTTCCAAACAATATTTCCTGAATTCAGAATCTTTTTACAACAATAAACACATACGTAGTTTAGTTTATCATAGCCACTGTAACTTGTCAAAAAATAGCACTTAATCTAAGTTGTTTCGGTCTGACAAAAGTCTGTCCGAAAGAAGTGCAAACTGTTCCAGTGTCAACGCCTCTCCTCTGACATTTCCGGACAGCGAAAGAGCCTCAAGTGCTTCAGTAATATCATGTTTGGAATAGTCAAGCGTTAAAGCTCCCGAAACACTGTTGGTAAGTGTCTTCCTTCGCTGATTAAAAGCAGCCCGTATAAGCTTAAACATGTGCTCCTCATCACCGACCTTAACCTTTGGTTTGTCATACACATCAAGATTTATCACTGCCGATCCGACATTGGGACGCGGAATAAAGCAGTTGGGAGGAACATTGGCCGCAATATGCGGGGATGAATAGTAATTTACCGCCAGACTAAGAGCTCCGTAATCCTTGCTCCCCGGCCCGGCCTGCATTCTGTCAGCGACCTCCTTCTGAACCATAACCGTTATTCTGCTTACAGGCACATGTCCCTCCAGCAGACCCATTATTATCGGAGTAGTTATATAATAAGGAAGATTGGCCACGACCTTTGCCGGCTTCCCGTTATTTTCTTCCAATATAAGCTTATTAAGATCCAGCTTCAGAATGTCTTCATTGATTATCCTGACATTATCATAATCCTTAAGTGTTTCATTAAGAACAGGAATAAGATCCTTATCAATTTCAACTGCAGTAACTCTCCCGGCCCGTTCACAAAGATATTGCGTCATGGAACCGATTCCCGGTCCGATCTCTATTACGTGATCATCATGTGTAATCTGCGCTGCATCCATTATCTTATCCATTACATGGGTATCTACCAGAAAATTCTGTCCGTAACGCTTCTGAAAGGTAAAATTGTATTTTTTAATAATATCTATTGTATTTGATGCTTTCGCTAACTTATCCATCTGATCTTACCCCAAACAGGCCTGCTGCATTTTCATAGGTTATTTTCTCTATATCATCATAGGACATTGATTTCAGCTTGGCCATCTCTTCTATTATGTATGTAAGATAAACCGAAGAATTACGATGTCCCCTGTACGGAACAGGAGCCAGATATGGTGAATCTGTTTCGATCACCAGATTCTCTATCGGAATTTCACGTACGATCTCATGAAGCTTACGACCATTCTTGAAGGTCACAACCCCACCGACCCCTATGAGATAACCCATTTTCACATATTCTCTTGCCAACTCCAAAGAATATGAGAAACAGTGGATGATTCCTTTAAGAGAAGTGTATTCAGGTCTTTTAAGTATATTAAGAGTATCTTCCGCAGCATCCCTGCTGTGAATTACAACCGGTATGGACAGCTCTCTCGCAAGCTCTAACTGTCTTACGAACCATTTCTTCTGTGTTTCCCTGTCAGGTTCATCATAATGGTAATCCAGTCCTATTTCCCCTATGGCAACAACTTTTTCGTCTGCTGTAAGCTCTTTTATCCATTCTATGTCATTATCGGTAAGCTCTGCGCAGTCACTCGGATGTACTCCTATGGCAGCATATATATGGTCATACTCATGCGCAAGACTCATGGTACACCTTATGCTTTCAAGAGAGGAACCAACATTGATAACCGGATCAATCTTTTCCTTCTTCAGCAGCATGAGCAATTCATCTCTATCCCGGTCAAATGCTCTGTCATCATAATGTGCATGAGTCTCAAAGATCATTCTTTTTATTACCTCCGAAATTTTTTTAAAAAACTATTGCAAATTATAATATCCTGTAATATAATCTCAATTGTGTCGCGGAACACGCGCGATTAGCTCAGTTGGTAGAGCACCTGACTCTTAATCAGGGTGTCCAGGGTTCGAGCCCCTGATCGCGCATAAAGCACTGATTTTGCAGATATAGGCTGTGAGGTCGGTGTTTTTTATTTCTTATTTTTATTACTTTCACAGCCATCTCTCAAGTATCAGCCTGAGCTCCGTCATATTTATGGGTTTGGCGAGATAATCCTGCATTCCTGAGTTAAGAAGCATCTCCTTTGTCCCTTTGACTGCATCCGCTGTAAGGGCTACTATCGGCACATTCTTAAACCTGCTTCCTTCAAGGCTTCTTATAAGACCTGTTGTATCCATTCCGTCAAGCTCAGGCATCATATGATCCATAAAGATAAGATCATACTCCTTCTGCCTTACCATCTCAACTGCATCCCTACCATTCTTTGCAAGATCAACATTTACTTCAAAAGGCTCTAAAAGTCCCTTAGCAACATGTAGGTTAACCTGATTATCGTCCACGATCAGTATCTGTTTACCTTTATAACCTATGTTTTTTTCTTCCTTTTTAGATCCGTCAGGCATATATCTGAAGGCTTCAAGATCACCGGCAATCTTTTCACCGATAGGACCATCCTTAGCTGCCTTCTGTCGAAGCGAAATATGGAAGGTTGAACCCTTACCGTATTCACTGTCCACTGTGATATTGCCGTTCATCATTATAGCCAGATTCCTGCTTATCGCAAGTCCGAGGCCCGTTCCCTGTATATCCCTGTTCTTCCTCGTATCAACCTGATTAAACACGCCAAATATACTCTCTACATCTTCTTCACGGATACCGATTCCCGTATCGCTTATATCATAGAAAAAGACGTAATCATCGCTTAACCTCCGGCAACTGCAGCTTAAGGTTATGCTCCCTTTCTTTGTAAACTTTACAGCATTGCCCAGAATATTTACAAGTATCTGACGTACTCTCAGCTTATCACCAATTACCCGCTTGGGGATTTCCGGATCTACCAACAGCTTAAGCTCAATATCGGTATCTGCAAGTCTTGTGCGTATAAGTGAGCTAACCTCTGCTATAAGTGATACCGGATCATACTCCTCGTCAATTATCTCATATTTACCGGATTCTATTTTAGAAATATCCAGGATATCATTTATAATACCCAAAAGCCCGTCTCCGGCTGATTTTATAACATTGATCTGTTCCCTTACCTCTGTATCAATATTTCCATCGCGAAGGATGATCTCACTCATACCTATTATCGCATTCATAGGTGTCCTGATCTCATGACTCATGTTGGCCAGGAAATTGCTCTTTGCCTTATTTGCCTCATCCGCAATCCTGCTGCTTTCATATGCTCTCTGCATGGATACCACGGCATCGGTCATATCCGGAAGAAATAGTATCTCGCACCTAACTTCCTTAAAATCATCATATATTATCGATCTTATAAGTCTGCAGTATGATTCACGTCCCTTTATTGCAAGGAGCCTGGCCTTATATTCCTCTGCTACATGATTAAGATCTGTAACAGGTTCAACTATGTCTTCAAGCATCTTCCCCTTAAGGTTTCCCTTTCTGGCAAAGGTACTCTCAGCAATCTCATTATACAGTTCCACCTTCCCTGTAGGACCAAGTATAAGTACGGGTACATTGACTTCTCTGAATACGTATTCGGAGACATTTTGGGTAGAAATGCCAAATGCCATATAACGTTTGGAAATAAAGAAAAGCAGCATTGAAGAAGCAAAGGCGAATACTGCGCTTCCCGGAACTGCCGGCGTATTAAAGAAAATCGGAATAAATGTATCAAGAAGCAGTCCCGCTATCAGTATCGGGCCAAACCATCTGAAGCGCTTAATGAGATGTCTTTCTCTCTTATACTCAACCTTTTTATTCCACCACGACAGGATTACGTAAAAGAATACAAGAGAAATAAGAATAGAAACAAACTGAATATATCGTCCAACAGATGCTTTAGGAGTATACCAGTAACCCCAGGGCGTCAGGCTGAAGGTAACCGCATCCTTGCGTATTATGAAGAACCATGCTACCAAATAAATAATTGAAGAAAAGGTACATACCTTTACTGTTATTTTTGCAGGATATTTCGCAAGATAAGAAAGATAAGAAAGTACCGAGCACATATATGTGATCACGGAAAGCTGCGCTATAGCTCTTGCAACATAAGCAAAATCACTTCCGTAACACAAACCCATCCATCCATATCCAAAATCCCACACAAAGATACTTATGCATGCTAAAAACATCCTTCTGCCTGACTTGGAGGACGGGTGTCCGCTGTATGTACTATAACCAAGTAATAATGCCACCGTTCCCATAAAAAACAGAACAAAGGAAACAATGGCTGATATCTCATATCTAATCATATTTTTAAGACGTCAGGCTCCCTCATAAGCGATCACTGATTCCACATTATATCTTTTTAATTTATCCCTTCCTTTAAGCCCTTTAAGCTCCATAAGGCATAATATTTTTACTACTTTACCACCCTGGTTTTCTATAAGACTGGCAGATGCTTCAAGAGTCCCTCCCGTTGCTAAAATATCATCTATTATAACAACCTTCTGTCCTTCTTTAACATCATCCTTATGTATCTCTATCTCTGCTTTACCATACTCCAGATCATATGTTTGGGAAACCGTCTCTCTTGGCAGCTTACCTTTTTTTCTTATTAAAATAAAAGGTTTTCCGAGCTCATATGCCAAAGGTGCTCCGAATATAAATCCCCTGGCTTCCGCTCCTGCTATAAGGTCAAATTCTATATCCTCTAAAAGTTTTTTTAACTCATCAACTGCAAGTCTGAAGCCATCTGCATCAGACAGGACTGTGGTAATATCTCTGAATATGATGCCTTCCTTTGGGAAATCAGGTATATCGGTAATATAATCCTGTAGTTGCTTCATGTAAAAGTCCTCCATGATCATACTATAGTAATCGAAATAAATCACTCACTATACTTATTAAACGCAAAATTGTTTCCTATATAATATAACACAACCTTTAAAGTTTGTAACCACCAACAGTATACCAATATTGTTTTATATAAAAATCTCTCCCGCTATTTAAATCCGGGAGAGATTATTATTTCATTTTTTACTTTCTTTTATCTGTACTGATCTTTATTAAAAGCATCTCCAGTTATATCCGCATAAAGATGTGCAGGTATTCCATGAAAAGCTGCATGCTGTAGTCAGCTTGCATGAAACAGTGGGCTTGCAGGTGATAACCGGCTTGCAGGGTGTGCAAGGAGTGCACGGCTTTATCACTATACAGCAGGTCTTCTTAACATTCTTGATCTCAACCTTCTTCTTAATGCTTGTATTGCATCTGTCTGCATTAAGGCATACTGTTTCGCTTCCCTTTACCACTTCGAACTTGCTGTTTGAGCACTGGGTATTTCCACATGCATCAGTCTCAGTTACAGTATATTTAACACCTAATGCAAGGTTCTTAAAGGTAACTGTCTGTCCTCCCTTAATAGGAACTACCTTAACACATGAGTATGCATTTCCGCAAAGATCGTAATAAACGGTCTTCTTCCACCAGCAGGTACCTGTTGTTGACGTCAGAGTTACATAGAATGTTGTATCATCCTTAACTGCTTTGCCGCACTTGTCAACATATACCTTAGTTACTTCAATCTCGCCTGTAGGCTCTTCGGGTTCTTCAGGTTCTTCAATCTTCTTATTATCAAATGCTATAGAATCAACTCTGTTGCTATCATCACACTTGATGCTGCATTCTTCCGGAGCAAAGTCCTCATCAACCTTGTAGTAGCTCTCAGTCTTGTTCTGATTTACAACATAACGTGACTGTACATTTTCAATATCAACTTTAACGATATATACTGACTCGTCTTTTGTATAACCCTCTGTTTCTCCGCTCTCACTTACTCTGTAATAATGTGTTCCCTCATCTGTAAGAGCATAAGGAATTGTATCAAATGCAGCTTCAGAACCGCTGTTGCTTACTGTCTGGATCTCTGTCCATGCTCCGTCTTTTGCTTCCTCAAGCTTGAAATTAAATACTTCATTCTCTGAAGGGGTCTGTCCATCTACTGTCTTTACAAGCTTAAATCCTGTTGCAGCGCCCTCAAACTTCTTGCCGTTGTAAGGCCACATATGACCTTCATGTCTCTCACTGGTGAAATCCTTACTGATCACACATCCGTTGTAATCACCGCCACCCGGGAATCTTACGAAAGCATTGGGTGCAATGATATGTCCGAAATGCGCATGTGAAGAACGCATTGTGATGTCTGTTGCATTGGGCATTATGAATACTATACTTGAATTCTTACCATATTCTGCTGATTCTTCAATTGTTCCGTTTACCTTAACATCCGGAAACATTGCGATCTCATCTGCGCTGTCAACTATAAGGATCGTATCTACAGCTGACTGAACATCTGAGCCATAGATGTTGATCATGCTGATTCCCTGAAGTGAATCTATGCTGTAAGTGCTGCCTGCTCTTATGTTAAGAGTTGTTGCCGTCTTTTCTGAAACAATATTGTAGAAATCTGTTGCATTCTCTCTGTCTATTACATAATCTACTGCAAGTCCTGCAATATCATTCTGGATTGAATCAAATGCCGCATCAAAGTCGATGTACTCGTCAGAATACAGGAGAGCTCTTGTATTATGGATTCCCTTTCCTGTTTCCTTATTTACATAGCATCCGCCGAAATCATCATCCCAGTCTACGTTTGACTTTCTCCACTCATACTTGCCTTCGTTTACTGTACCGAGATACAGGATTCCGCCACCTACCGAAGCATACCATTCATTCTGTGTAAGAGCGCCGCGGATATAGCTGTTTGCATCGAAGATAACTCCGCGCATTCCCCAGTATGTGATCTCTGCATCTCCACCGGCTGCGATGGGTCCCATTGTATGGTTCGTATCAATGATGCTGTTCTTTATAAAAAGATTATAGTTATTAAGTATATATCCTACCGAATATGAACCGCCGTCCTGAAGGAAGGTTGATACCTCTATTGTCTCCTCCGGCTCAGCATCCTCATCCTCTGTTTCTGTATCTGTATCTTCAACGATCTCATCACCGGATACTGTCTCTTCGTCTTCATTTACAAGATCTATCTCATCATTCTCATCATTATCCTGCTGCTCATTAGTATCTGCATCATCAGATGTCAAGACTGTCTCATCATCTGTAAGAGTATTATCATCTTCGTTTACTACTATCTCATCATTACTAACTACGTTTTCATTTCCATCTACAACAAGCGAATCAGCCTCACCAACCGTCTCACTTACTGATGAATTATTGTCTTCGAGGATCACTTCCTCTTCCACAACCTTGTCCTGTCCCCAAAAGAACAAATCCTGTGGACATGCCATTGCTGCCTGAGCGTTGCTCATAAGCATTGATACTGCTGCCAGCATTGCGCCTGTTGTCTTCAACCACTTTCTTGTTTTCATCTTCTTCTCTCCTTGCCAATTAATGAATTGATACATTATACCCTCTATGTAACAGCATCCGAAAATGTATCTTTCTTTAAAGTTTCGTACTCTGTTTAATGTCGATTTTTATCAGTTTGAAATATTTTTACCGCTGTTACATGTCACATTCTATCATATATTGGTCCAAAAAGGTAGTCTTTTTTTCATTTTTGTGAATTTGCAACAGTAACTTGGGAAAAAAAAGAAGTGATTTGGAAATATCAACTAATGTAACCGGTCATGCCTGTCCGGTGATATCCAAGTTTTTCATATAGATGAAGATTACCTTTTTCCTGCAATACGGTATCCAGGTACCAGTGATCAGGGCCATATATCTTTTCGGCCTCCACAATTGCCTGCTGGGCATAGCCTTTATTTCGATATTCCTTCATAATCCAAATGGGAGATATACGTTTTCTGCAACCATCGTTCGCTTTTCTCTTTTGTTATCGTTAACTTACTTTTGAGCGGGACTTAGCAGACTGTTTGGACTGACATAACCAGACTATTTGAATTTCTGCAACAAACTGTTGGAGTTTTATTATCTGATCAACGCCTAACTAAGACATATTACTCAATTTCGTTATAGGTGACTATATTTCTCATGCATTCGTTTGAAAACTTATCCCCTGCAACTGTAGGATGCAGCTGTATCAGGTATAAATTCCTGTACTTTTCGGTTCTGCAAAACATGTTGTATCCCTTATAAACATACGTCTCGCCGCCATGATAAAAAACATTATCTTGGCGTGGGAACTGCATCCAGCCACATCCATACCCCATATCGATGTTGAACATTTCATCAAGGGACTCTTCATCGATCAGTTCACAGTAAAACGGATCCTATGATCTTAAATGGAAAAGAATTTGAGGGTGTCTGTGCTCACAATTCCTCTAAATCCGGTTATGAATCTGACTCCTATGAAGACAGACTTTTTGTTGCTGACTGTGCTATTGCCTTGATGGAAGTCGTTCCCCAGTCTGCCAGCCGTGAAGAATTTATCTCAGGTATGGTAGAAAGGGGATGGTCAGTACAGTGGGAAGATAAGAGAAAACACATAGTATTCCAGAATGAAAACGGCGATAAAGTCCGTGACAGTAACATAGAAAAAACCTTTACAGGTATGGAAGTGAACAAGGAGGTACTAACAAATGAATTTACGGGGCAGAATGAACTCCGGCTCGCAAAACATAGAGCCGACAGAGCAAGAGAAGCAGCAAGAGAGCGTGAGTCCGCAGAGTATACAAGATACTATGCCGAGGTCGAATCCGCCATCACCGGAATTGATAATGCAAAAGCAGTCAGAGACAATACAAGTGCAGAAAAAGACGATAGAAGATTTACAGTCTCAGATGGATCGTATATATCCGGAATGGAAACACTTGAAGAAACAGGGCAGACCCGAGGACATCGAGACGATACAGAAGCTCTCCTCAGAGATATCAGAGCTGACATCAGCGACAGCAGATCTCAGAGCAGAGCTGTCATCCGTACAGAAAATCAATCGGTCGCTTACAACGAACAATCAGTCTCTCGTGAGACAGAACGACGACTTGAGGAACAACGCAGGGCTATTGAACAGGAAAGAGCAAGAGAGGCTTACCGAAGATCTCACCAGCACAAAGGTCCGTCTCTCTGATGCCGAAAAGAAGATCAATA
This sequence comes from Lachnospiraceae bacterium, assembly GCA_024691125.1. GTDB lineage: Bacteria > Bacillota > Clostridia > Lachnospirales > Lachnospiraceae > UBA2868. The sequence goes on from JAILNV010000230.1 coordinate 29,493, forward strand.
TGTCTAATGTGAAAGCGGTTCAAGACGCTCAGGCTGCTCAAAAGGCTGCCGAGCGTAAGGCAGAAATGGATATTACCGATTACAAGAAAGAGGCTGATAAAAAGGTGTCCGATGCTGAAAAAGCGAAAAAAACCACCATCCGGCAGTCAAAAGAAAAGGTAAAGGCTGCAAAAAAGAATCAGAAAATAGCGTGGGGATCCACCCTTATAACACTCTTATGCTGTCTTATAGCATATCCCACCTTTTCATGGGATTTATGGTACTTCATATCTGTACCAGCGATTTGGGCATGGGATAAGCTGAACGATTATGCAGCATGGATGGAAAAACCCTATTACTCCAAAATGGTCGCTGGCACGGAACAATTCTACGCCTTTTCGACCGGATGGGCATGGACATTGCGGGTACTTACCTTCCTGCTGATCCTGACCTGTGCAGTCTTTATAAGTCTTATAATCGCCGGATTAGTAAAGTATTACAAGAAACGATGGTGTAATCTTTCTCTGAAAGTCCTGCTTGCTTCATTTGCCGGGATCATTGTATTCGGTGAAGGTATACGAGATCATGTAAGCATCAACCTCGTCCTGCTCTTCATCATCATACAGGCTATATATCTCGGTGTATTGGTATACCTTGACGGATATTATGATACAAGAAACCTGCTGGATAAGTGGGAAGAAATACAGAGCGCATAACCAGCAAAAACTGAAGCTGATTGCTTCAGTTTTTGTAATGTATCCGGTT
>JAILNV010000240.1 GCA_024691125.1 Lachnospiraceae bacterium
CTTATGACCGGTTCTGTTAAGATGTCCGGTACCTACAGAAGTATTCATAAATCCATGCGGAAGCCGGCTGCTTTCCATGTACTCCTCAATGAAATCATCCGACATATCCGCAAATACTATATCATTGGCTTTACAGGTCTCTGCAAAGATCCTCACAGTCTCTTCGTTATCATGGGCCGGTGCAGCAATACCCGTTTTATCAACATTTACCGATGTATGATATAATATGACGATCGGTTTATCATACATGCTTCGCATAAGCTTCATCGTATCATCCAGAGCCTGCCTGTATTCCTGCTCACTTCCCGTATCTTTTTCTTTCACTTCCGCTTTCAGCGCATTTATCTTCTGCTTTAACAGTATCCTGTACGGAAGCCATGTCTGAAGCTCTGATTTAAACCGGGCCCGGTTCCCTGCACTGCTTACGAGCGCTTCACCTGTATGAGCTTCATCATACTCTCTCTGTTCAAGCGATCCTCTCAGATCATCAATATTGAATTCAGTTATGCTTGTTTCAATAACAATGGCTGAAGGATCAGGGAACTGCCGAAGGGCTGCCTTAAAGCCCTTAACAATATCAGGATACAGATGCCCGTCCATTGCCATGTTATAAACCGGGATTTCATACTCTTCATTAATAATGTCGCAATATCTGCATCCTCGCGGCACCTCTTTACCCATGGTATGAGATGAACCCATAAGAAGCACATTCCCGGTTTCGTAATCTTTCCCTATTCCTTTACCGTCATAATTCAGATATCCGTTCGCATCAAATCTTCCGTAACTGTATCCTTCCTGTGTTGTAAAATAAGGACTGCCCGGATAATATATCTCATTTGTGGCATTAACTTCCAAAGGTATTCCGGGAGTATAATGATAGTAGGGAATCAGAGCAATATTGGCAAGCAGGTATGCCGTTACCAATGCTGCTGCCCATTTAAGCATATCCTTTATAATATATGAATATCTGTTAATCATTACTCTATACCGTTCCTGTTTATTTCCATATAGATAACTTCTTCCGATACATGATCCGGAGCTTTCACCGATTCATCAATGATCATATCAGTCTGCCTGAATCCGGCCTTTTCATAGCTTCTAATGGCAGGGATATTATTCTTTAGCACTCGCAGAAGCAGCCTGTCGAATCTTAAGGTGTTAAAAAAATAGTCCACCATAGCCATTGCTGTCTCATTACCGTATCCTTTGCCTCTCGCGGACTTCTCTCCTATAAATATACCATATTCTGCAGTCCTGTTATCCTTATCAACATCACGGAAATATACACTTCCTATCGGCCTTTTTGTGGCTTTCTCCTCGATAATAAACTGGATAACCTGACCTGTATAAACCCTGGTTTTCAACCAGTTCAGGTGTTCTTCCTGTGATATATATTCCCTGTAGAGAAAATGATCCCTGACATATTCACTGTTACGCCAGCCAAGAACCATATCTGTATCTTCTTCCCTTATCGGACGATACTTAAGTCTCTCACTCTCCACGCACACATCCATAACTGCTCCTTAATTCCGGTTTGTATCCATTTAGGGATTATCTTTAACTTAAATGTTTTGAAGCTGCCTAAACAGCTAACAAGATTCTATCAAAATACCTATAGACTGACAAGTGTGTTATTTGACAGTAACAATTCGGAACCGTTAACGATAGGTTAAACGCTTAGGTTTACATAATCATCAAAGTGTGTTAGTATACTATACTATGAAGTCCACGAAAATGCAAACAATCCTATTAGCTGCTTTGATTATTCTGTGCCTGGCCGCAGGTGTCTTTTTTGAGCACGAAAAACAGCTTAAGCGCAGATTTTCAACGCCTGTCCTGTCACCGGATGAATTGGATGCAATAAGTGACATTCTGTTTCTATTCCCGGCCGACGAGAATCCGTCATTGCCTTCCGATATATATACAACGGTTTTTGAAGAAGATCAGCTGAGACAGCATCTTATCGTATCGCACGATTTCAATATCAAAAAGGCTGTATGTTATGCAGTCGATCCTGCCGGACAATATTTAAGCCGCTATGTGATCAGCTTCTCCGACGGCGATGAATATGCCATAGGCTTAAGAAATATTATCCTGACATATACCGATCTTCCGGTACTTTCCATTGATATAGCTCCGGATTCCCCTTCAATCGAAGAATTGGATGCATCCGATAAAGCGGTAGAATGCCGTGCTGACCTTGTTCTTGCTTATGATAAGGAGACTGCTTCCGCAAACAATTGGCCGAAAGAGATCCGAAGCCGTGGTGATAACTCGGAGTCGGGAACTGTAGGAATCACCGGACGCGGTAATGTCAGCTGGTATTATTCGCCCAAAAAATCCTACTCGCTCTCCTTTAATGAACCTACGTACCTTCCCGGGCTTGGGCAAAACAGAAAATGGAATCTCATCAGCAATTCGCAGGACAAAAGCCTGCTGAATAACGAAGTATTCTACAGGATGGCAACCATTACCGGAATCGAATATGAACCCTCATATATGCAGGTTTCAGTATATTTAAACGGCAGATACCACGGCGTATATATGATAACCTCAAAGATGTCCGTCAATCCTGAACGTATCGCTCTTAAGGGAGGCGATTTCCTTATGAACTTCGGCGATCCGGACACTTCACATGCCATTTATTACGAAACAAAGCTGTGGATGGATGATGAAGCCACAGCAAAGCCATATGTCAATATCAAATGGCCCAAGGATTATTCATCCGCCACCGTATCCGAACAGAAAGGGATCATACAGCGTTTTATCAGTTCTGTCGAGGATCCCGCCGATTATCTTTACACAGATTATATGGATCTTGACAGCATGGTCAGGTACTACTGGATTCAGGAGATCAGTATGAATTATGATGCCGACTACCGTTCCGCCTATGCCTATTACAGACGATCGACAGATAAAATATATATGGGGCCTGTTTGGGATCTCGACATTGCAATGGGCTGGAATGCAGATAAGTTCGGTGCTGACTTTACCACACCTCAGGGTTGGAAGGTCAGAAACATGAGCTTCTATGCGTGTCTCTTCGAACATGAGGATTTCGCCCGGGCTGTCTCAGATATGTACTGGAACGGCGGAATAAGGGAAGCTATGTATGACGCTCTTGAAAGATATAAGCTCCGTTACAGTGAAATGGCGGAGGACGGACAGCTTAACTACCGCAGATGGAGAACGGACTGGCCTGGCCTGGCACTTCGCATGGGTGATAATTATGATGACGAATGTGCAGGCAGGATAGAGTTCTTCACAGATCGAGTGAACTGGATAGATGAAGAAATGAGCCGCATGCTTACAGATACAAGATAACCCGGGTCATCTGATCACACGTGGACTTCTCAAGGCCCTGTATACGAAATTTGCTATATTCATCATAAGCCACAGGGCACCGGTTATAAGAGAAAACATAAAACAGTTTCTGTATAATTTCTTTACCTCAAATCCAAGATGAAGCTCCTGTATATCTTCCGACTGTGTAAGATATACTCTTACCCTGTTATGTCCTCCCTGTTCAACCATCAGCTGCTTCCCTGCCTGATCGTATGCCTTATACCCTTCATAATAAAACAAAGGGAATTCCATATACTGTCCATCTGTTTTTGAGGTATATGTACAGTCTATGTGTGTATTCATCTTATTGTATGAATATGCTGCCACGGCATCGTAATCGGAGAACTCTCCCGTATCGTTATCATACCATTCCGTAAGGGTTCCGCCAGGAAGATAATCCTCCATAAGAGTATTTATCTCTCCTGCTAGCGGATCATGAAACAGCTTGTCCACCTTGAAGTATCCGTAATAATTTATCATCACTCCTACAGCCAGCACGCCTGTTATGGCATAAAGTATATGTCTGCGCTTCCTTGTTCTTGAATCCATATTACTGCAGACCGCTTCAGCAGCCACAAGGGCAACATACGGAACCGCAAGGAAATGAAAACGCCTCGGATATTGCATCATGGACAGGAAGGTATCCACAATCCCTATATTTTTAAACAGGAACCACGGGAATATCGACAGAGCCATGATCACGGATGCGAATCCTATCGCAAATATTCCCTTACCGAATTTAGTGAGATTACCTGTTTTGCGTATTGCCAGATATGATACTACTATCACTGTAAGTGCAATATAATTCTGACTTTCTCTGGTCCAGTCTGTCGGAAAATGGTAGAAATCCGTCCACGCAAGAGCCGTTCTGTTCCAGTCAGTGAAATAGTATCCGGCAAACGGAAGCAGAACACCGACCGCTAAAACACAAAACATAACTGCTGCCTTAACAAGTGCAATAAATACTCCCTTTTCAAACAGTCTCTTAAAATGAAGCAATATATATACAAGCAAGGCAATTGCAGATAAAGCAAAACCCATAACATGTGAGCACGCCATTCCCCAAAGTCCCACTGCAATATATTTCCACCTGAACCCGCCTTTGTTCAATGTTTCATGCATGCCTATGATCAGGAACGGCAGGAAGACAAGTGCGGTTCCCATTCCGGCACCCGCTCCCAATCCCATCATAACGAACAAACGAAACGGCTCCACAAGATAGAACACAGCTGCAATGATAGCCCATCTTATCGTCATGAACAGTCTCTCCGCACATACAAAGGCGGCAATTGCCGTTGCTATATTTACCATTATCATATAAATATTGTAAGCAAGCGGGATTGACACATTAAACAGACGCATTATTGCCGGAATATACAGAAACAGTCCGGGCTGCAGGGCAACCAGCTCACCATACTGATTGGCATAATTAGGTCCTATTATCACAGGAAACTGCCCGTCTCTTAAGCCCTGAGCTATAGCCTCTATCCTCTTCATATGTGCCTGTGTATCTATTTCATAATATGTTCCCTTTATTATGAACGGAACATTAACCGCAACCAGAGCTATTGCAAAAAGACCTACATAAGACCAGCCGGTTCTGGTAAGGTTAAACCTGTTAAACATCTTGATAAAAAAGATAAGTCCTGCCGAAAGTATGAAGGCCATAATAATATATACATAATAATCTCTGTATATATGTTTGTATGAATTAATCTTTATCTCACTTATATCAACGGCTCCGTCACCTGTCTGATAGAACTTAAGCCTTCCTCTGTCGGTTCCTCCGGGCAGTATCATGCGTTCATCCGTTACAGACTGCAATGAACCCCCTGTTATGGGAAGCCATATATCAAACACACAGTCATTATTTGCCTGAACCAGTATGCTTCCTTCTGCCGTTGAAGAATAGCTTATGCTTATGGTATAACCACCGGCAGGAAGAATGAACGGTTTGGTTGCAAAGGCATAATCTTCTGCTGCCTGTTCCGAATGTATTACTCCGTTCTCTAGCGTTACAGTCTTAAGCTCAAGGCTCATAGGCATGAACACATATTCATAAGTTTCCTTTTGCTTTTTAAGACACCATATCGTTGCACATACGAAAAACAGGCATACTGCAAGTATGCCTATCCACTGCTGTTTTTTTGTTAATCTGTATACAACGTCTTCCTTCATGTCTGTATCCCGGGCTCCTCTTCAGCGCAATACTGCTCCGTGTCTGTTTTCCGATTTCCTCATCAGTGCAATACCAGATCCATATCTATATGCCAAGCTCCTCATCCGTACAGTATTTCCTCCATGCGTGTACTGCAAATGGAATGTTCCCCCCGGCAATCTCTTCCTTCATATTGGTTTCGAGAGCAAAGTGCGATGCTTCCTCATAAGATGCCGCTTTGTATCCGGAAGAAGGATCCAGCGCAAACCAGGAGAAAAACATATCCTCATTAAATCTCCAATAGAAATCAATCAGATTATGCTTTCGGATCACCAGATTACAGGTATTGGAAACATGCCGTAAAGAAAATCCTCCGTTACCTACCCTGACCTTCTCCGGGTGTTTTACAACCGCAAGCTTCAGCCTGTCTTTTAATGTATATGGCTTCACAAACGGACCGTTAACCCATGGAGCTCCCCAATAATCGTATGACTTTTCTCTGGATACGGAA
>JAILNV010000256.1 GCA_024691125.1 Lachnospiraceae bacterium
AAACAGGCTGGCCGGTATTGACTGTACTTTCTATATCAGTGAATTTATTTCTAAGGTCGGAAACAGGTCTGATTGCTATCATCCTAACACCTCCAATCGCAGTTTCTATATCATAACTATATCATAACCTTATCATAATTATGATAAGGTATCAAGTATCTTTCATTTGACCCCTTTTTCAAAGACCATTTGACTTTACCATTTGCCATTTGACAATTTGGTTAATTTTTTGGTTAATTTTCAGGGTGAGGATGCCCGAACCTCCCTTCTTTACTGGATTTGAGGTGCCTCAGAGTGTCGGTTCGAATCCTGTTACCCCGACTTTTCCAAGATTGTAGCATTTAAGCCGCTTAACCGTCAAGACCGCATGGTTAAGCGGTTTTCTTTTGTGTCATTACTATGCGTAGATATAGAAATTTCTATATTACTATACCATACTTCTCAGATTCTCTAACTGTCTTGTCAAAAGATACCGGGAGGTTCTTTCGGAGGCATTAAGGGAGCCTGCTCAGTGCTTCCTCGAGCTCGGCATCTGTAGGAATATAATCATCCATCTCACCGTTATTGAACTTCTCATATGCCACAAGATCGAAATAACCGGTTCCGGTAAGACCGAAGAGGATTGTCTTCTCCTCACCCGTCTCCTTACACTTCTTCGCTTCGTCTATGGCAACCTTGATAGCGTGTGAGCTCTCGGGTGCCGGGAGGATACCCTCAACCCTTGCGAAATACTCGGCAGCCTCAAATACTTCTGTCTGTTTAGCAGTTACAGCTTCCATATATCCGTCATGGTAAAGCTGTGAAAGTGTGGTACTCATGCCATGGAAACGAAGACCGCCTGCGTGGTTGGGAGCCGGAATAAAGCTACTTCCCAGTGTATACATCTTGGCCAACGGGCAGATCATACCCGTATCGCAGAAGTCGTATGCATATTTTCCTCTTGTAAAGCTCGGACAGGATGCGGGCTCGACTGCTATTATCCTGTAGTCAGCCTCGCCTCTTAATTTCTCACCCATAAACGGAGCAATAAGCCCGCCAAGGTTCGAACCGCCGCCTGCGCATCCGATTATCATATCAGGCTTAATACCGTATTTATCAAATGCTGCCTTGGCTTCCAGTCCTATAACAGACTGATGAAGCAGTACCTGATTAAGGACGCTTCCAAGCACATATCTGTATCCCTCATTATGTGTAGCCACTTCCACTGCCTCTGAAATCGCGCAGCCAAGGCTTCCCGTTGTACCGGGATGCTCTGCAAGTATCTTACGTCCCACCTCGGTCATTTCTGACGGAGAAGGTGTTACCGAGGCACCATATGTTCTCATGACTTCACGTCTGAAGGGCTTCTGCTCATAGGATACCTTAACCATAAATACCTTACAGTCAAGCTCAAAATAGGCACATGCCATGGACAAAGCCGTTCCCCACTGTCCTGCACCTGTCTCCGTAGTCACGCCCTTAAGTCCCTGTTTCTTAGCATAATAAGCCTGTGCTATGGCAGAGTTAAGCTTGTGACTTCCCGAGGTATTGTTACCCTCGAACTTGTAATATATCTTGGCCGGTGTCCCAAGCTTCTTCTCAAGACAGTAAGCCCTTACAAGCGGTGCCGGTCTGTACATTTTATAGAAATCACGTATTTCCTGAGGTATTTCAATATACGGCGTTGTTTCATCCAGTTCCTGCTTTACCAGCTCTTCACAGAATACTCCCGAAAGCTCCTGTGCAGTCATGGGCTGACGGGTTCCCGGATTAAGCAACGGTGCGGGCTTATTCTTCATATCCGCCCTCATGTTGTACCAGGATGAAGGGATATCCTTCTCATCAAGATAGATTTTGTAAGGTATTTCTTTTGACATATATTTATCCTCCTAATAAGTTTTGTTGTACGATCATTTCAGTCATACCATGCTTTCGGCGGATCCAGACTGAACTGATCCGCATCCTCAAAGAGATATTTGAATATCTTTTCGGGCTCCTCATACTCAAACTCCTCATCTCTCCCTATCCCCTGGATAACAATCTCTCCTCCACGATCTCTGGCATATACAAAGCCCTGAAGATAAAGCTTATCATCATCAAATTTCTCCATAAACCACCAGAATTCGCAATACTTGATCTGAAGATACGGGTTAAACATTCCATCTTTCATCAATTCCCTGAATTTGTCGTGTCTGAGGTTATCAAAGTATCTTACACCTCCATCATACTCATCCTCAAGATAAGGTGAGTTAAATATTATCCGGTCCCTCTTTTCAAAGTCCATCCTTGCTTCTTCCTTCCTGTATATTATATCAACGTTGACAGTCAGTACTGTCAACTGTACTGTATTATACCAAATTAGACGTTCTTTGAATATAGCCTGTAAATCATTCCGGCAATGTAAACTCTCTTCTCGCTTCTTCGTCAGGCATGAGCACTTTCAGAATATAAGGAATATGGGCCGTACGATTGGATGCAATATTGTACGGAGGGATATTTTACCTTATTCAAAATCTATCTTTATGCCGCCGCTTGTAGTCTCACAGTTTAACTCCTTGCTTCCGCTGTCCGAATCCGTCAGATTACTGCCACCCGAAGTCGTCCTTGATCTTATCTGAATGCAAAAAGAATACCGCCAGGAAAACACCGTGCGGAAATATATCAAAAATGAACCACAGAACCGTCCCCCGGGTTCCCAGAATAAATACTACAGCCATCATAGAAAAAAGTAAATGCTTCCTATAAAATATATGCAGTGTTCTGAATAGTTAAAAATTTACACTTGAATTATCATTATAAATGCTTTATAATGAAATGCGCTGACGAAATCCAAGTCAGCTGTGTGTTCGTAGCTCAGCTGGATAGAGCAACGGCCTTCTAAGCCGTGGGTCGGGGGTTCGAATCCCTTCGAGCACGCTGCAATGCTCCGGAATGACCTTGATAGGTTGAAGAAAGCATTTGCTAAATAACGATAGCCTTAAGACATCAGAAGATCCTTGAGGATTTACCCTGATATAGGTGTATCACTATGGTGGGTATGGCGCAGTTGGTTAGCGCGCCAGATTGTGGCTCTGGAGGCCGAGGGTTCGAGTCCCTCTATCCACCTCTCCCCCCGGTATTACATCGGGGGGATTTTATAGGGCTATCGCCAAGCGGTAAGGCACAGGGTTTTGATCCCTGCATTCGCTGGTTCGAATCCAGCTAGCCCTGGATTTGTCATAAGGGCGGACCACGAAGTGGGGGATTCCTTATGACCTGCTGCCCGCAGGGTATGAGAGCCCGCCGGCTTTGAGGCATCAAAAAATCCGATAGGATTTTACCTTATATAGCAAATTAAAAACAAGGGACATTAGCTCAGTAGGTAGAGCACCTGACTTTTAATCAGGTTGTCGGGGGTTCGAATCCCCCATGTCTCACGGAAAGCTCTGATTTATATAATTTTTCAGGGCTTTTTTTAATTTTCTTTATGTAGTATAATCATAGTATATTCCTATAATAAATCGTAGGAGAAATACTATGGAAATAGACCGCGAAAGCAAAAGACGCCTTGATGTGTTATATGAAGCATTCTCTACCGTTTCACAGGATGCTTATGTGTTTCTGTGCAACATGAAATATGATTATTCGCGGTGGTCTAAGAATGCCGTGGATTTCTTTGGGCTTCCCGGCGAGTATATGGAGAATGCAGGCGGCATATGGGAGGAACACATCCATCCCGATGACAGGGCGGATTATCATGCAAGTATAGAAAGGATTTTTACGAATTCCGACAGCGGACACGACATGCAATACAGAGCAAGGGCTGTAGACGGAAGCTATGTTGTATGTACCTGCCGCGGAGTCGTAATGATGGGTGAGGATGGTAAACCCCTCTACTTTGGCGGTTCAATAAAGAATCATGGTATGACCAGCTATATAGACCCGATCACAGGCTTAAGGAGTCTCTACGGATTCTTCGAAGACCTCAAGACGATGTTTCAGAAGAAGGATGTCGGTATAGTATTAGAGATAGGAATCAGCAATTTCGCAAATTACAACGATCTGCACGGCTATTCTTTCGGAAACAGGATACTCCAGTCATTTGCCAGACTTCTCTCACAGAGATTTGCCAATGCCGGTGCTGTTTACAGGCTGGACGGAACGAAATTCGCCGTTATAACGCATACCCTTACGCTCGATGAAGTTAAGGATATTTATCAGGAGATACATGACTACGTCAGGAGTTCATTCTTCGTTGACGAAAGAAAGGTCGCAATTACAATAAATGCCGGCGACATGCTGGTAGATAATTTCGATATAACCGATAAGATAGTTTATACCTGTTTAAGGTATTCCTACTATGAATCAAAGAAGCTTCACATGGGTGATCTTGTAACCTTCGTTGACGGCGTCAATGACAACAACAGGATAACCCTCAACAAGCTGGATGCGATCCGCAACAGCGTCCTCGATGACTGCAGCGGCTTCTTCTTAACCTATCAGCCCATCATGCATGCAGATTCGCTTACATTAAAGGGCGTTGAAGCTCTGCTCAGATGGAAGAACGACACCTACGGATTGGTTCCACCCATCCAGTTCATACCTGTATTGGAACAGGATGCCGTATTTCCGATCCTCGGTAAATGGATATTGAAGCAGGCCATGACCGATGGGTGCAAGCTTATGGAGAAATACCCGGATATAATCGTAAATATCAATCTGTCCTACGCCCAGCTCAAGACGATCGGCTTCGTTGAAGAGGTACTTACACTGCTCAGTGAGACAGGTCTGCCGGCCCGTAATCTCTGTCTTGAGATAACCGAAAGGTGCCGTCTGGTCAATAAAGAACTACTGTATGACATCATAACTATCTTCAGGAGCAAGGGAATAAAGATCGCTCTCGATGATTTCGGCACAGGTTATTCTACACTTGAGATACTCCGGGAGCTGAAGGTGGATACGGTAAAGATAGACCGTGGGTTCGTTATGAACATAGAGACCAGCAGTGCCGATCAGGCCACCCTGAAATGCGTTTCGGAGCTTGCGTCGTCATTTAATGCGGATGTATGTGTTGAAGGTGTTGAAACGAAGGACATGCAGGATTTCATCAGGAAGTACGAGGTAAGCTCGCTTCAGGGATATTACTATTCCAAACCGATTCCGCTTGATGAATTCATGAGCCGTGAATTCTGAGGCGTAAATCCCGGGCAACAAATTTATACGTATATGATCAAAGCCGGAGCGGTATATGACCACCCCGGCTTTTTATCGGATTAAATATCAATAAGATGTATATCCCCCGTCATATCCTGAATAACCGGATGCAGAACCATTTCTAAGACCAAGCAGCGTTTCATAGAGAACAGCATCTGTCGAGTGATAATACGGAGCAACATAGAATATCTGATTCATCCGTTACACCCATTAATGACCGCTGTCCGTCAGTTCCTGTGAAGGATACCATGTACTGCTTCACGTGTTATCGCCGCATTCAGAGGCTTGGTAAGATAATCATCTATCTTAAGCTCATTGATAAGCCTTACTGTCTGGAGACTTCTGTCAGCCGTCATCAGAATTACCGGTATCTTATACTTCTCACGAATATGCTTATACAGACTGAAGCCGTCAATCTCCTTAAGCTTGAAATCAAGGATGATCAGGGCAAAATCTTTTCCGTTAAGCATATCGAAGGCTTCCTTCTCCGTGTGAGAGCCAAATACCATGATATGCTCCATATCCTTAAGGATATCCTTAACATGCTCCACTGTATCGTCATCATCATCTATGATAAGGATATTATGTGTCCGCTCTTCTTTCTGTCTGAGCTCATAATCGGGATCACTGTCTATGATCTCAAGCATATGTCCGGCTATCTCGGGATCGAACTGTGTTCCCTTGCCCTTCTCTATCTCTGCCCTTACCACTTCCTGCGGAAGTGCTTTTCTATAGCTCCTGTCACTGGCCATTGCATCGTATGAATCCGCCACAGCTATTATCCTTGCAACCTCCGGTATATCCTCACCCTTAAGGCCGTTGGGATAGCCTTTGCCATCATATCTCTCATGATGATACTTGGCGCCATATCCTATCCTTTCATCCTCGTTTATATCACCCAGGATATGGTATCCGCTCACCGGATGTACCTTTATCTGGTCGAACTCCTCATCAGTCAGCTTACCCGGCTTGTTGATAACATCCTCCGGAACACGAACCTTTCCTACATCATGGAGCAGCCCCGCATCATAGATGATCTTCTGCTCTTCTTCTGATTTGCCCATCTTTTTGGCAAGCTTTACAGCATAATCCGCCACCCTCTGGGAATGTCCGCTGGTATATCTGTCCTTCGCATCTATGGTGGATACGAGCGACCGGATGATACTCATGTTCATCCTTTTCACGCGTTCAAGACTTTCCTGTCTCGCACTCTCAGCCTTGGTTATCATCTTAACCGATATCAGACTGAAGATCACAATTATCACATAAATAATGATCGACAGAACGATTCCGGTAACTATCCTGTTTCTCAGTTCACTGTACAGCTTTGCATTGTTTGTGATTATTACAACATGCCAGCCTGCGGTCGATATCGGTTCAGTAAATACAGTACATTTTTCTCCGGAAAGGACCGTCTCAAATTCATTACTCTCCCCGCTGTATATATTGGCCAGCAGTTTTTTCCATTCCGTATTGCTCGAATAATTCTTTCCGACATGTGATTTATCATAATGTGAAATAAGAAGCCCCTCATCATCAACGATAAAACCGTAGCCCTTATCACCCAGTGTCATATGTTCCGTGATATTCTGCACTTCATTGAGGACTATATCAAGCGCGATCACGCTCTTTCCGTCCGAGAGCATCTGCGTATACGAAACTACGATCTCACCTGTCTGGGCATCAACGTACGGAGGTGACAGATTCATCTTCCCGTTTGCCGCTATGGCTTCCTTATACCAGTCTCTCTCTGTCGGATCATATCCTTCGGGCGGTACCCATCCCGATCCATCCAGATACTCACCATTGATATAGCCGTATATTCCGGTAAAATTATCATCGAACTGCTGCTGCATCCTCGTTGTTGCAACCGTCAGGTATCCAAGTATCTCATCGTTATCCTCATGGTTTTCCAGCAGCCGGTCAGCCATTCCCGCAGCAAACCAGAGGACGTCTCCACCCTTACCAAGGTAGTTCTCAACCATGGAAGCCTGGCTCTGCAGATTGCTTATACCAAGATCCTTGATATCCCTGACTGAGTTGCGATATAACGAGCTCAGTATTATCGTCAGCATAAGAGCCTGAAGAAGAAATATAACTATTATTGTAAATAAAAACTGTCTTCTTACCTTTTTGTTCATTATCGTCTCTGTTTATGTCAAATTACAGCCTGTTCTTTCACATACTTATATAACATTATACGCATTTTCACTGTACCGTTCAATAAATCCGAACACTGTATTTATCATCTTTACTCTTTTTCACACCTCTGTTCTGCTTTTACCGGGGTCTGTCTCCAATCTTCTTTGCATCTTGTTCCGATACATCTTACTGTCAATCTTCTTAAGGAAGGTATCATCTCTTACCAACAGGGATACTGCTACATTCTTTTTACAATGAATTCCGGTTCTTTACCCTCTTCCGCATTCATTACTATATATGTTGGTCTTCCGTCGGCATTTCTCGGCAGGGATATCGATCCGGGATTCACTATGGTAACACCGTCCGATTTCTTCACAACAGGAACATGGATATGGCCGAACATAACTATATCCGCATTATTTTCCTTCCCAAGATAAAACATGGCATCCTGGTTTCTGTATATGTTGTAGCGGTGACCGTGGGTCAGCAGCACTTCGTATCCCGCTATTCTGAAACGGTCTGTTTCCGGAAGCTTAAGCATAAAATCGTTATTGCCCCTTACTATATGAACGGGACAGCTCAGATAGTTCTTTATCTCCGTCGGCATATGCTCTATGTCGCCACAGTGTATGAACATGTCTATCGGTTCCTCGCGCCGTATGGCATTCCACATATTTCCTTCATAACCATGTGTGTCACTGACTATAAGAATCTTCATTGATCCTCCGCTAAATAGAATCTGTTTAACCGAAAAATGTGTTTATCCGATCAGGCCGTATTGCTCCATAATATCACGCATGGCACGCAGTGCCTTACCCCGATGGCTTATCTCATTTTTCTTCTCCGGTGCCAGTTCGGCACTGTAGCAGCCGTATTCGGGAAGATAGAAGATCGGATCATATCCAAACCCGTTCTCTCCCTTCTCCTCATAACCTATGCGTCCTTCCATTGCCGCACGTACCTTCAGCACACGCGCTCCGGATCTTATGTCAACCTCTGCGCCGGCGATATCCACAGACTCCGGTATGGCCAGAGCTATAACACATACAAATCTTGCCGTACGCTCCTCATCGGGAACATCGGTAAGCCTTTCGATTATATTCCTGTTCTTTATCCTGTACGAGGTGTTCACACCGCAGTACCTTGCCGAATATACCCCGGGCTCTTTATTAAGGAAATCAACCTCCAGACCGGAATCATCTGCCAGTGTAAGCTTACCCGTCTCCTTCATTATCGTGGTTGCCTTGATCACTGCATTCTCCTCAAAGGTCCTGCCGTCCTCAATTATCTCCGTATTGATCCCGGCCTCCTTCAGGGAAATAACTTCTGCATCAAAATCCTTAAGGATCATCCTTATCTCTCTTAACTTGTTTTCATTGGATGTAGCAAATACTATCTGTGTTTTTTCCATTCTGTCTTCTTTCCAACTACCTTTTCGGATTATATTTGTCACTTTGGTTGTCTTTGATTGTTTTGGGCTCTTCCCGGTCTGTATTCTTCTTCGGCGGTTTGGGTCCCATGAACTGATAATAATATGTCTTCATCATTCCGTTATATATCTTGCGGTTCTTATCTGCCTTACGACCAATGAGCTTCTCTACCCCGTCATATGCACTTATGATATATGCCGACCAGGAATCAAGCCCTTTATATGCATCCGCAAGCTGTTTATACAGAGCCTCCATCTCTTCCTTATCACCTATCCTCTCTCCGTACGGCGGATTCGTTATAAGGAAGCCGTATTTTTTCGGATGACGAAGCTCAGCTACCGGGCGTTGCTGGAAATGGATCTTGTCAATAACACCAGCAAGCCTTGCATTGTCCCTGGCCGCCTTTATGATGTCTCCGTCAATATCATAACCCTGGATATCCGTCTCAACGCTCATATCCACGATATCGCGGGCTTCTTCCAGTACATCATCCCAATCATTCCCTGATATGATATTGTCCCACTCCTGCGCGGTAAACCGCCTGTTCATTCCGGGAGCGATATTGCAGGCTATCATAGCCGCCTCTATCGGTATGGTCCCACAACCGCAGAACGGATCCACCAGTATCCTGTCGCCGTTCCACGGAGTGAGCATGATCATCGCCGCAGCCAGATTCTCGGCTACCGGCGCTTTGCTCACGAGCTTCCTGTAACCTCTCTTGTGAAGAGATTCTCCCGTGGTATCCAGTCCCAGGGTCACAATATCCTTCATTATGGAAACACGGAGAGGATATGACGCCCCGCTCTCTTCAAACCAGCTAATGCTGTAGGTCTGCTTAAGCCGCTCTACCATTGCTTTCTTTATTATGGACTGCATATCCGAAGGCGAAAACAGCTTACTCTTTATGCCGGCTGCCTTGGCCACCCAGAATTTTCCGTCCCCCGGAATGTAATCCTCCCACGGCACGGCCCTGGTTCCTTCAAACAGTTCATCAAAGGTTACTGCCTTAAAAGATGCCACTTTAATCAGTATCCTCTCGGCAGTCCTTAAGAAAACATTGGCCCTGGCAACAGCCTCCTCGTCACCTTCAAACGTTACTCTTCCGTCCGTAACTTCCGTGATCTCATAACCGAGATCATATATCTCTCTTTTTAATACTGCCTCCATGCCAAAATGACACGGCGCGATCAGTTCCATTTTTCTCATAATTCCTGTTGTCACTTTTAATAACGCATGTGATATTCCGCTAATTTACGGGGTTTTTTGTTTCCGGCACATATTTTGTTGCGATTATCTTAACACAGAATCTGTCCGATTTCATCTTTTTCAGTCAATAAAAAAATTTTTACAAGCCCTGTCAGGACCCTCAGATCGCCCTGCATAATCGTTATGTCAACCGTATTTAAGCCAAATTCCACAATATTTTGTGTTTTTAAAAATTTTTACTACTATTTTAAAAAAAGGCTTGTCAATTTGGTCAATATGTACTATAATCTTACTTGTAAACGGGAATCAACCCTTCAAAGGATTCTCGATTACGACCCCTTATTAATTATTTATACTCCCCTCATCGTAGCCCGTTGGTTCCCCCTTCGGGCTACAATACTGTGTTCAGAATAATTCCGACAAGCAATCCTGCACCCGATCGTGCTTGCACGATTCGGTGCAGGATTATTTGTCGGATAAACAGGCATAAGCAAGTAGCACAATAGTGCGGATTGCGAATGCCTGCAGCATCACGAGAGTACGAAGTACGGAGTGATGCGTATTATTCTGACAGTACCCACTATGACTGATGCGTATTATTCTGACAGTACATACTACGATTGCTGCGTATTATTCTGACAGTGCCATAACTCTTATATCCTCGCCACTCCGGTCTTTCTTGCTGCCTCTGCAACAGCACTCGCAACAGCATCTCTTACATTCTCATTGAAGCTGTTCGGAATAATATAGTCCGGATTAAGTTCATCATCCTTAATAATTCCCGCAATCGCATAAGCGGCCGCAAGCTTCATCTCATCATTTATATCCTTAGCTCTTACATCAAGCGTTCCCCTGAATATTCCCGGGAAAGCCAGAACATTGTTTATCTGGTTAGGATAATCCGAACGTCCGGTACCCATTACGGCTACGCCTGCCTTCTTAGCCTCATCCGGAAGTATCTCCGGAACAGGATTAGCCATAGCGAATACAATGGGATCCTTGGCCATGGTCGCAACCATATCAGCCGTAAGCACACCCGGAGCCGATACGCCGATGAACACATCAGCGCCTTTTATCACATCCGCAAGCCGGCCCTGCTTCTTATCAAGATTGGATATCTTAGCCATTTCTGCCTTTATACTGTTAAGGTTATCCCTTCCTTCATAAATGGCACCCTTGGTATCACACAGGATAACGCTCTTAAGACCCGTCTTCATAAGGAGCTTGGTGATCGCTATGCCTGCAGCCCCCGATCCGTTAACAACAACGGAAATATCTTCCATTTTCTTATTTACAAGCTTAAGCGCATTGATCATTCCGGCAAGCACTACCACTGCCGTTCCGTGCTGATCATCATGGAAAATGGGAATATCGCATCTTTCCTTAAGCTTCTTCTCGATCTCGAAGCATCTTGGAGCCGAAATATCCTCAAGGTTTACGCCTCCGAACGATCCTGCCAGAAGAGCGACTGTATTAACTATCTCATCCACATCCTTGGAACGCACGCACAGAGGGAAAGCATCTACACCTCCGAAACGCTTGAACAGAACACACTTACCTTCCATTACAGGCATTCCTGCCTCAGGACCTATATCACCCAGTCCCAGCACTGCCGTGCCGTCCGTTATTACCGCAACCATGTTTCCTCGTCTTGTATAGGTATAGCTAAGATCAACATCATCCTTTATCTTAAGGCATGGCTCTGCTACTCCCGGCGTATATGCTACCGACAGATCCTCCATCGTGTTGACCTCGCAGCGGCAGTTAACCTCCAGCTTTCCGTTCCATTCCTCATGCTTCTTAAGTGCGTATTCTTTCTTGTCCATGTTTTTTCTCCGTTTCGTTGTAGATTTATAACTCACCTGTTACAGGCAGTTTGGGACCTGTTTTATCTGACTTACAGACATTTGTCCAATTGGATTATATAAGATGAACAAACTAAATTCGTTCACTATATATAACAGCCACACTGGATTGTACTAAAAATAAGATCTATTTTCAAGCAAAGAAAGCTTCAAGTTTATCCAGAAGGCTGTTTTTATCTATCGTTTTTAATAAATAATCAACCGGGCTTAATCCTATCACTGACAGAACACTGTCCCTGTCCCCATGGCCTGTCAGGAACATAACCGGTATCTGACCGGTTTCAGAGTCATTCTTAAGCATTGAAAGCACCTGCGGTCCATTGGCGACCGGCATTTCGTAATCAAGCAGGATAAGATCAGCCTTATTCTTGGCAAGGTAGCTTATTGCCTGGACACCGTTTGACGCCATTCCCACATGATAGGTATCCTTAAGCCACTCATATACCGTTCGCATATAAGTAATGTCATCATCGACTATCAGCACCGTTTTCTTTCGCTTCTCGCCTGTGTTCTCATCCAGATATCCCCGAACCCTCTTAATGAGCCTGTCTATATCCAGCGGTCTTGTGAACATATCCGTGACTGCCGTTTCCGGTATTATCCTTTTGATAAGCTCATACTGAGCCTCTTCACCGATAAGGATCAGTCCAAGTGAGCGGTCCTGAACAATATCCTTAATATAAACAAGCGATTCGGGCGCTGTCTCAAGCTCCTCGCTTAAGAAAAGTACGACAAGCTCCATACCGCCGGCATACTTCTCCAGCTCCTTTATATCTGCGTGAGCAAACATTGCTTTTATATCATACTCTGCAAGCTTCGTGATCAGACTCTTGGCCAGAAAGCTGTCATTGAAGCTTACGATCACGATCTTTCCATTTTCACTCTGTTTTTCCATGATCATCCTTTCTTCGGAACCACAGAACCGTCCCCCGGTTCCATTGATAAGAGTTTCTCTCTGTCCACTGCCGGGCTGTACAGATATCCCTGATACAAAAGACATCCTACCTGTTCCAGTGCATTCTTCTGCTCCTCTGTCTCAACATATTCCGCAAGCACTTTAAAGTCCAATGAATGGGACAGATATACGATCGAGTTTATTATTTCCTTTGTCCTTTCATT
>JAILNV010000267.1 GCA_024691125.1 Lachnospiraceae bacterium
CCGATGATAGCCGGATGCTTTGATAAAATCTTTTACAATCTTGACGGAGAAGACCTGATAAGATCGCTGGAAGATTACCTGGAACACAACCGATTATAAAGAATTCCCCCAATTATAAGCTTAGAACTTGGTTGTATACGGGGAAATGCTATAATTAGAATGAAATTCTTACCGGCTAAAATTAGCTTAAATAATAGAAAGTATTATTTGTATGAGACTATTGCTTAATTTGTTATGGCTTATCTGTGGAGGTTTCTTAAGTGCTTTAGGATGGTTTACAACAGGATTGTTGTGGTGTATAACAGTTGTTGGAATACCTGTAGGATTACAGTGCTTTAAGTTAGCTAGTGTATCATTGAATCCGTTTGGTAAAGAAGTTATAAATGGCGGCGGAGCAGGATCGTTTCTGTTGAATATTGTATGGATTATTTTTGGTGGACTTGAACTTGCTCTCAGCAATGTAATGCTTGGATTACTCCTATGCATAACAATAATCGGTATACCTTTCGGACTTCAGTTCTTCAAAATAGCAAAGGTAGCCCTTATGCCATTCGGAGCAGAGGTGGAGAGGGAGCATGTGCTGTGAATAATATACCTCATATGGAAGAGATATAAATAAGAAAAGTGGAGGAATAATTATGCTCTACACGATAGAAAATGAGCATCTTGTCTGCAGAATTGATTCACATGGATGCGAGATAAAGAGCGTAAAGGACAAAGAAACCGGCAGGGAATATATGTGGAGTGGGGATCCTAAGTACTGGAACCGTACTTCGCCTGTTCTTTTCCCGTTTGTAGGAGCTGTAAAGGATAAGGAATACAGACATGAAGGCAGAACATATAATATAGGACAGCACGGGTTTGCAAGAGACATGGAGTTCGCTCTCCTCAGCAACACGGACTGTGAAATATGGATGGAACTGGGTGAATCGGAGGAGACTATGGCAAAGTATCCTTTCAGGTTTCGTCTTGATATAGGATATAAGCTTGTCGGGCGTGAGCTGGATGTTATGTGGCATGTGATAAATACAGGGGATAGGATCATGTATTTTTCAATAGGTGCGCATCCCGGGTTCATGCTGCCACGGGATGATAAGGCAGCATTTATGTTATATGACAGTAAGAACAGGCCTGTAAGCTCCATTAGAAATCGTGTATTTGGTACAGGAGGATGTGTCACAGATAAAGTACAGGAAATAGATACCCTTGAAGGAAAGCTGCCGATCACGGAGCATTTATTCGATGGAGATGCCCTGGTTCTGGAGGATGAGCAGCTTGGTTGTGTAGAGATTGTTCCTGATAGATCAAAGGAACCGGTCATAAGAGTAACGTTCACATCTCCGCTTGTAGGTCTGTGGTCCCCGCCGCAGAAAAATGCACCCTTTGTATGTATAGAACCCTGGTACGGAAGGTGTGATATGGAAAACTTTGATGGGGAATTATCAGAGAGAGAGTATGAACAGATGCTTAACGCCGGAGGAGATTTCAGAGCAAAATACAGCATTGGTTTTGTATGCAAATAGATTAAATTATGTGCTATATTAAAGAACAGATTCGGTAGTTGAACACGGAAAAACAGAAGGAGACCATTAATGGCAACATATATTACAAATATATCCTCAGACAGGTTAAAAGAACTTCTAATAAAGCTCAGGAAAGAAGATACACTGATAATTTTCCATTCATCAGACGAAAAGCAGATACCGATTGAGATGATCACTCTGTTTGCAAATGCTAAAGGCACTGTAGAATTCCGGGAATCGGAAGATGATCTGGCAATCGCCTTTGAGATCGGAAAGATTGCAGGTGCGTCAGCTGTAAAGACCCATGCTCCGGTTGAGGTCATAGGAGAATCTCCTGTGTTTGATAAAATAATTGCACTGATGGGCGGAAAGAAGAAACAGGCTCCCAAAAGCAGTAAAGCTTCCGCAGCGCCTAAAGCAGAAAGTATTTCACCGGATCCTGCGTCAAATAGTGTGAAAACCTCGGAAACAAAATCAAAAACAGTAAAATCTTCTACGTCAAAAAGTACAGCAGGTAAGAAGGCTAAGGGTAAAGATCTTATAGCTTTTGACGATGCTTTCGACATGTTCACGGGACTTATGGACAGCTTGAAAACAGATAAATATGATCCCACAGGCTGTTCCATGGGCATCATATCAGCTATAAGGCTCATGAATGAAAATCCGGAAGTGACATTTGAGAAAGCGCTGCCCACTACGGCTACAGCGGCAAGTGCCAAAAAATTCCTTTCACAGATATCAAAAGAAAATATCGATAAGGTTATTGAGGCTGCAAGAGAAGTAGTCAAATATGATAATTAAATAGAAGAAGTTAAAGTATGGAGAAACGGAAAGGATGGGCAAATCGCATCAGACCGAAGCTTTAGGATCTTATCATGGATCTTGTCGGTCCAGTTGTACTGCAATCTGCGGAAGATCTGCATAAAAATCATCCAAATAGCCAACAAATTGATCGGAGCGTTTGCACTATCGTATGCAGCTTCGGATATTAGTGTAACATATCCGTTCGGCAAACCATTAGTGTAGGATGTAATAATATTCTTGATCTATACAACATCTTCATTAATATCGCCTTCTTTCTTATCCGCTTATTGCGGTTGTTTTCTTTTTATAGGCTTATAATATACTCCCATCCGTCACATAAATGTCATTTGAATGCGGATGTATACGGCGATATTGAGAAGTCCATCGAATTATTTATTTTCCTTAATCCTTCCCTGTCCTTCAATATTTCTGTATTCGTCCGGTATTTCGCCATTAAAAGACTGTGTGTATTCAATGAGGGCATCAATGTCTTCGATATATCTCTCAAGATCGACACGGTCACCTTTAAACATCGTGTAGCCGTTGCCGTTATTGAACAGGATGTAATCGATGGAGGCGATCTCATATTCCCTGTCCGGATCAAGAGGTTCGTCGTTTACTTTGATGTTGGAAACACGGCGTTCAGCTCCATTGAAACCGTTGAACATACCGTTCTCATCAAGTATCACCTGTGACAGTACATTCGTATCCACATCGAATGTGATACCCGAAACCTGCAGGAAACCGCCAAAATTATCGGGCATTTCACTGGTGCTGTATTCAAGCGCATCTGCCAGTTCCTGACCTGTAACTTTTCGTATACACAACGCATTGGAGAACGGATTGATATTTATAAGATCCTCATACGTGATATCGCCGGTCCTGATATTGTCTCTTACACCACCGCCGTTTACGAACGCAGCTTCTGCGCCGGTCGCATACCGATAAGCATCCGCGACAAAATCTCCCATATTTGTTTCGCTGTTTCGTACCCTCCATGTATATTCGTCATCATAAGTGGCCATCATGTCAAACTCTGTTTTTCCTATTGCCTTATCGAGTTTTTCCCTGTATACAGCCTCAGCATCTTCTATTTTACGGGTTATATCCGGATCCTTTGCGGTGTAATCGCCGATAAGTTCGGTCTTTATATTTCCGTCAGGAGTAATGGTGAGCTTGCCTATATTTGCGAGCTTGTAACCTGTCTGGCTGAGTATCACATCTTCACCGTCCCTGTTTTTTACAACATCCATCTCGACAACACTGTGGGAGTGTCCGTCAAGAACGACGTCTATGCCGGCGGTATTTTTTATAAGGTCTGTTGACATATAGGGAGAATCATCTTCATCAATACCAAGATGAGAGATAAGAACCGTATAGTCCGCGCCTTCGGCCTTTGCATCATCTACTGCTTTTTGGACGGTATCGTAAAGATTCTTTCCGTTGTTTCCCTGGCAGAAGCCGTAAATGAACTGCTTATTATCGTCCTGAAAATAAGCGGGAGCGGAACTTGTTATTGTAGTCGGGGTTGTAACACCGATAAAAGCGATCTTAGTGCTTCCGACAGTCTTTATGATGTATGGATCAAATACGTTTTTTCCGGTACGAAGATCCATGAAATTGCAGCATATCACGGGGAAATCCATCATATTCGTAAGCTCGAGATAACGGTCCGTTCCATAGTCAAAATCATGATTTCCGGGAATCACGATATCATATCCTACCTCATTCATCATCTTGACGATTGCTTCCCCTTTGGTCAGAGTACCGATAACTCCGCCCTGCACTTCGTCGCCGTCATCGACAAGGAGAACGCTGTTACCTGCCTGCTCCATTTCTTTTTTGTAAGCAACCAGTCCGGCGTAACCTATATCACCATCCACACCGCAGTGAACATCATTAGTAAAAAGAATGGTAATGTCTGAATTGTTTTCTGCAGGTGTTATATTAATATTGATATTGCAGCCGTAAAGGAAAAGGGATGCTGCAAGCAGCGTTAATATGATCGATCTTAATTTTCTCATGGCGCACCTCTTTTTGGTTGTTATACATCATAGTATAACATACTATGATGTATAACAGAATGGGTAAGATTATTATATGTTTGAGTGGGATGAGCGATGGTTGACAGAAAAGGCTAAGAGGCTATAAGATGAAAGATATGGGATGATCAACAAAAATAAGCACCGACGAATATAGAAACGCCGGTGCTTTGTAAATTGAATTAAGTGAAGACAAAGACATATTATGTATGAAAGAAGAGGGAATTGATATGAAGATACTTGTTGTAGTTGATATGCAGAATGATTTTATCGATGGAGCGCTTGGAACGAAGGAAGCAGAAGCAATCGTTTGCAAAGTTGCGGATAAGATAGAAAAGTTTGACGGGATGGTGGTTTATACAAGGGACACCCATAAGCCGGATTATCTTAAGACTCAGGAAGGAACAAAGCTGCCCGTAGAACACTGCATAAAAGGAAGCAAAGGATGGGAAATATCATCAAAACTTCCGGTTGCTTCCGATGCCCTGATAATCGACAAGCCTACATTTGGGTCTAAGGAGCTGGGGTTATATCTTGAAAGTCTTAACGAACGGAATCCTATAGAAGAAATTGAAGTTATCGGTCTGTGCACGGATATATGTGTGATATCAAATGCTTTGTTGATCAAGGCTTTCCTGCCGGAAGTATCAATTTCCGTAGATTCTTCATGCTGTGCAGGAGTAACGCCTGAGAGTCATAATACAGCTCTCGATGCAATGAAGATGTGTCAGATAGAAGTGAAATCTGTTACAGCAGCTTAAATGATAACTTTGGATGAAAAAAGGAATGGAGGTTAGGGTACATGAGTAAGGTATTAGTAGCTTATTTTTCGGCAAGCAAAGGAAAGGTAACAGAAAAAATGGCGATGTATTTCGCTGAAAAGATCTGTGCGGATTTGTTCGAGATAAAGCCCATGGAACCATATTCAGAGGCAGATCTTAAATGGATGAACCCTTTGGCAAGATGCAATAAAGAAAAAATAGGAAACAAAGATGTTCCTGTTGAGGGAGAAATAGATGACATATCGCAGTATGATTTTGTTTTTTTAGGGTTTCCCATATGGTATGGAGCAGCTCCCAATGTTGTTAACACTTTCTGTCAGAGATATGACTGGACGGGGATAAGTGTCAATGTATTTGCAACATCAGGTGGAAGCGGTATTGGAAAGACTGCTGAAAAACTCAGGCCATACGTACAGGGAGCAACTGAGATCAACGCGGAGCTGTTCAAAAATCCGGCGGATATGATTACGTGGGCAAAAGCCATAGGGATTTAACGATTTATACTATCGCAAAAGCACTTGACAAGCATCTTTCTGAGAAAGACCCTGTTATTGGAGAAGAAACGCCTCATAATCCGTCTGTCAATATCGGTCTTAAAAATTTACATTGCGACTTCTTAAGCCACATCCATATTGATTATACCAGGGATCAGCTTAAGATGGATGTGGAATATATTTCGCTGATGCGTTCTGACAGAGGCAAAAGTGGGATGATATACACTCCGATAGCGGAGTATATGATTTTTTAATGAGCCATGGGATGAGAAAGCCAACTGATTGGATTTTAATCGGTTTTTAATCCTTATTAAAGGATTCTTAAGATTTAGTATTGTATTATACTAACATGCGTGCGTTTATGTTAAACAGGTTGTAACTATTCAGAACATGGAGATCAATATGAGTAATATTAAGGAGCAGAAATTCCATAAGATCAAAAAGTCAAATATCGGTGGAGCCATCACAGGAATGCTTATCCTTGCGGCCATCATCTTTTCATCTTTTGCGGCTATGCTTGCCGTATTCGGACTGTATATCATAGATTCCAAGATAAGGGATGAACATATAAGGATCAGCAATATGGCTGATTTCTACAAGCTTTCCGAATCAAAGAATAATGAGGACATATTAGGAGCACTTGACGATCCGAAGAACGAATACATCATCATCGACAGCGACAAAAATGTTGTAAAGGTTCACGGCTCCGATACATGTGATCTTGTTCACGGAGGATATATCCAGACATTTGACAGTACTCTTACCGTATATCCTGATACGGAACTTGGAGCAATCATCCCGAGCGTTCACGGAAGGATTACCATAGATTCAGGAAATATCAGAAAAGTTCTCGAGAAGAACGGAATAAGCGATGATGAAGAGTCGATCGGTTTAAGTGATTGCATCAAGCTTCCGTTATGGATAGAAATTCCGATAGATAATGGAAGAAGTCTTGTCGGGAAAGCATATCTTAACGTATATTTCAGGGAGTTCGCAGTGACCGGTATACTTGCCGTGATAATAGTATGTATTACCATTGCACTGCTTATATTCGTCATAATATTTCTGATCAAACATCTTCGTAACAGAAGAAGGATGAGGGAAGTATTCTACATGGATGAGGTGACGGGCGACCATAACTGGCTGTGGTTCCTTTCAAATGCCGAAGCTGAGCTTACAAAGAGAGGAAACGGAAATAAAAAATATGCAGTACTTGATATCGTA
>JAILNV010000012.1 GCA_024691125.1 Lachnospiraceae bacterium
CTTAGACATCAAGTGAGAGGTCGCCTTCTTTGATCCATCCTATCTTGCGAAGCAGCTGTCCGAACATCCATGTAAGGATGGCGGGAAGAACGAAGCAGATAAGGATGAGGCCCGTCCAGTCCATGGCTGTAATGCCTGTCTTTACTCCGGCGGCGATATCGTTAAGCCATCCGGTATATACACCTATCTGTCCTACGAGTCCGCAGGTACCCATACCTGATGAAATTGCTTCACCGTTCATCTGCATCTTGAATATGCAGGTGGCTATCGGACCTGTTATGGCACTTGTCAGGATGGGCGGGATCCATATCTTGGGATTCTTTACTATATTACCCATCTGGAGCATGCTGGTGCCGATACCCTGTGAAATAAGTCCGCTGACTTTATTTTCCTTATAACTCATGAAGGCAAAGCCAACCATCTGCGCACAGCACCCGGCCACTGCTGCTCCGCCGGCAAGACCCGTAAGAGACAGTGCGGCACATATGGCAGCAGAGCTTATCGGAAGGGTAAGGGCAATGCCCACGATAACTGAAACGAGTATTCCCATCATGAAGGGATGAAGCTCTGTAGCCCACATGATAAGCTGTCCCACAGCACTTGCCGCCTTTCCGATAGCCGGTGCAAGAAGTACTGACAGGAGCACGCCTATACCTATGGTAACAAGAGGGGTTACGAGTATATCAACCTTGGTTTCCTTGCTGACCATCTTGCCCAGCTCGGTTGCGATTATTGCGATCACAAGAACTGCGAGAGGTCCGCCTGCACCACCGAGAGTATTGGCGGCACTTCCTACGGCAAGCATCGAAAAAAGCACAAGATTGGGAGCCTTAAGAGCATATGCTATGGCAACTGCCATTGCGGGACCTGCAACACCTTTGGCATAACCGCCCATGTCGGTCAGCACGCTTATGTTAAACTGTGTTCCTATGGTTGAAAGGATCGTTCCTATAAGAAGTGATGCAAAAAGACCGCTGGCCATTGCGCCCATTGCATCGATGAAATACCGCCTCCATGAGAATTCAATATCCTTTTTCTTTAAGAAAGCCCTGAAGCCTCCCGGAGTATTTGCTCCTGTGTTACTTTTCTCACCCATTTTTGATTTCTCCTCTTTATTTATTATTATTAGTAAACGAAATAATTAATTTCGTTTACTGTAGTAACGCCGCTTGTCCTCGTACATCAGCTTGTCTATCCTGTTCATGACCTCATCTATGGAAATCTCGTTCATGTTGACAATACTCTGTCCCATAGATACATGAAGCTCATATTTATGGCCTTTCTCCGCATTATACTCATAGAAGCCCTTGCGTATGTTGGTTACAAAGATATCGGTATCTATCTGGGTTCTTGTACTGAGCACGATAACGAACTCATCCCCCGCATATCTTATTCCCACTCCGGAAGAGCCTATGGCTTTCTTTATGATATTTGCGGTATCGACAATGGCGCGGTCTCCTTCAAGATGTCCGAACTTATCATTTATAGACTTGAAATCATTGATATCTATCATTAGGAAGGTATATTCGGAACTTTTGTCTTTTCGCAGCTCCTCACCCAGCTGATCCAGATAATATCTGTTATAAAGCCCGGTAAGCTTATCCTTGAAAATAAGCTCATTCTGTATTGTGCTCATAAGGCCGGTGAGTGCGATGAGCATACAGGGCGCTATCAGTGAAAGTCCGTAATTGGCTGTCTGGATAATAACGCCGATGAGTATGGGGAGAACATATACCCAGAAGAAGAAAAACCGTATGCGTCTGCCTTTTATCCTTATAAATATATAGAAGGCCATACTTCCGAACAGCATAATGAATTCGGCAACAAGATAGTAATAGTACACCGGGAGTCTCTGATAACGGTTATGCTCATCAATACGGAAGACCACAGGAGTGAACAGATTGATGAACAGCAGAAGGAGTCCGATGGCGACTAATGCATTTATGATATTGACGGGAATACGCGGTATTCTGTTGCCAAGATGATGAGCTATGAATACAAACCATGAAGCGGATGCCAGAAGATTGGCAGAATAGGTCCATGTATCACAGAGATACGTGAGTATGGTATATATTCCGCCTTCCTTTCCGGAGATAAGAAATGCAATCGGCTCGGTTATGCATGTTACACCGACAAGGATCAGCATGAAAATAAGAAGAAGGTTCTCAAGATCATCCCTTTTCCAGCGCCAGCTGTTTGCAACATAGAGGGTGAGCGCAAGCATAATTCCCAAAAAGTCGGCGGTGAGTATTGAAAGCAGGCTGATTTTATCCATGGCACCCTCCTGTGATCGGCTGTTATAACCGGGATATTGCTGTACAAATACTGTATTTATATCAGATCGTTTCGAATAAAAAGACTATGTAATATGATAGCACATCTTATAAGAAAGTCAAAGAATAGCTGTTGTTAAGTGCATAATGGTAAAAAATAACCAAAATCACAGAGAAATCCCGTGCAATATGAAATAATCATGTGACAGACGAAAAAAGCAGCGCCCACGTATTTGTTAAATATGATAGAATGAAAGCCATGCAACAATGACATTGTGATCAATCTGCACAAAGTATGGTGTATTGTATTGAAATAAATACAATATGTAGATTCTTGACAATGTGATAGTTTTGTTGTAAAGTTTCCTAAACGTAAGATCCAATCCGTAAAACCCACAGACAGATATGGTGTAAGGATCATACAGAGTCGGATAGAAGTTGTATAACAGGAAGGATTGGATATGAATAAGAGGAGGGGCAATATTATGAATGAATGCAGAATAAGACTGGATCTTAATAACGCGACCGAGTTCGTACAGAAGGCTTCGAAGTGTGATTTTGATATTGATATTTTCTATAACCATTTTATAATTGACGCGAAGTCGATGCTGGGTGTACTCGGACTTGATTTCTCGAGGATACTCACGGTTAAGTACGGCGGTCAGAACAGGGATTTCGACCTTATGCTCAAGAAACTTGCGGCAGGCTGACCGGGAGAATGCAGGAAATCCGGATAAACCGGAATGATATTGAGATCTGTAATGAATGCACGTTTTAGTTTTAAGACGTGCATTTTTGTGTCATACTCTGAAATTCTCAAATGGTTTTCTGTTTGGAACCGGGAAGAGAAGCAGGTTATCGCTTGTAATTGCTATTGAGTAAAAGTATAATTTTAGAAAATAAGGAAACGTTCGGGAACACTTTATGGTTAAGGATGGTATTAAAAATACAATATCGGTCTCGGTAAGGACGCTGGTTGAGTTCATCCTGCGGGGTGGGGATATAGACAACCGTAAAAAGAGCGGACAGGATGTGCAGCTTATGCTGGAGGGTGCGAGGATACACAGGATGATCCAGCAGAAGATGGGAATCGATTACCATGCCGAGGTATATCTTAAGAAGCTGATAAAGCTTGATGATTACGATATCCTTATCGACGGAAGGGCTGACGGGATCATCTACAGTCCCGGAGCGCTCGATGCTGCAGACGGAAAGCATGATGAGAATAATGCCTGTGCAGGAAATGATGTATGCGCAGGGGAAGGCGTATATGAAGTAAAGAATGAATGTGAAGGAAGCAGTACCGTTCATACGCAAACAGATGAAGACATCCGACGTTCTCAGGTAGTGATAGACGAGATAAAGACCATGTATCTTGATCTTGAAAGACTGCGGGAACCGGTTCCTGTTCATCTTGCGCAGGCAAAGTGCTACGCCTATATGTTTGCGGAGGAGCATAAGCTTAAGGAAATAACCGTCCGCATGACTTATGTAAACCAAACAACGCTGCATACCAAATATTTCCACGAAACATATACGTGGGTTGAGATACGTAACTGGTTTGAAGATCTTATAGAACAGTATAAGCGCTGGGCGAGATTTGAGTTTGAATTCAAGCAGATAAGGAATGGATCGATACATGGGGTGGAATTCCCCTTTGAATACAGGGAAGGCCAGAAGGAGCTGGTAAGCCAGGTATACAGGACGATATATCACGGCCGCAAGCTCTTTCTTCAGGCGTCTACCGGGACAGGAAAGACAGTATCTACCGTGTTTCCGGCTGTAAAGGCTATGGGAGAAGGCCTGAGTGACAGGATATTCTATCTTACGGCCAAGACGATCACGAGGACGGTTGCGGCGGAATGCTTTGATATCCTGAGGCGGCAGGGGCTTCGGATGAAGACTGTGGTGATAACCGCCAAGGATAAGATATGCTGTCTTGATAAGCCTGACTGTAATCCTGCCGGATGTGAACGGGCTAAAGGGCATTTCGACAGAGTTAACGATGCGATGTATGACCTGCTTACCCATGAGGATTCATTCACCCGTGAGATCATCGAGGAATATTCGGCTAAGCACTGTGTCTGTCCCTTTGAGCTCTGTCTTGACATGTCCCTCTTTTCCGATGCGGTTATATGTGATTATAACTATGTCTTCGATCCCAATGTCTATCTGCGCCGTTTCTTTGCGGACGGCGTGTCAGGAAAATATATCTTCCTCGTGGATGAAGCGCATAATCTCGTGGAACGCGGTATGTCCATGTACAGTGCCGAGCTGTATAAGGAGGACTTCCTTACGTTAAAGCAGCTTCTGAAGGAGCCTGCCTATCCGGGAAAGGAAGAACCTTCGGGAGATATGGAAGGCTTATTGGAGGATAGGGAATCTGTACCGAAGGAAGGTCAGGAGAAAGCCGACGGGGATAAAGCCGGAAACAGAAGAGAGGGAAGGAAGGGTGCATCTGCAGTGAACGGCAGACGGGAGAGCATAGATCAGGGACTTGACAGGGCTCTCGGTGCATGCAATCGAAAACTTCTGGCACTTAAGAGAGAATGTATCGACTTAGATACATCGGCCGGTTCCGGAAATGATATAAAGGACAGAAATGACAGGAATTACATGGTGCTTAATGATATAAGTGATTTTGTAATGGCACTTAACCGGCTTATGGCAAGGCTGGAGAACTTCCTTGATGAGCAGGAGCATTTCAGGCACAGTGAGGAGGTGCTTGATTTCTACTTTAAGGTAAGGCATTTCCTTAATATGTTTGAGAATATGGGAGATGATGATTACCGGATTTACTGTGAGAGAACCTATGACGGTGACTTTATGCTGAAGCTGTTGTGCGTTAATCCTTCGGCTTCGATAAAACTTCGATTGACCAAAGGAGTCAGTACGATCTTCTTCTCGGCCACACTGCTTCCGGTTCAGTATTACAGAGATATGCTCGGGGCTGTCCCCGAAGATTATGCGGTATATGCCCATTCGATATTTGATGTAAATAAGAGAGGACTGTTTATAGCGGCGGATGTAAGTTCCAAATACACGAGGCGGAATGATGCGGAGTATTACAATATAGCAGGATATATCAGCGATATCTGCAGGGCGCGCACGGGAAATTATATGGTATTCTTTCCGTCGCATGCTTTTCTTGAGAAGGTACTTTATTCATATGAAATGTATTATTCGGATCCGGCTGTACGCCTTCTTGTACAGAAGTCTTCAATGAATGAGGCAGAGAGGGAGGAGTTCCTTTCTTATTTCACGGCGCAGGAGAGCAGTTTCACGACGCAGGAAAGAAATGATACTGCCGAAGGTTTGGCCGGACTGCCTTTTGGTTCAGGAGAAATTCCAAAAGACGATACAGGAGAACCTCTCAAAGACATTATGGAACAAAGCGAAGAAGAGGATGTGGGAGTAAGAAAAACAACAATAGGTTTCTGCGTCATGGGCGGTATTTTTGCAGAAGGGATAGATCTTAAGAATGACAGTCTGATAGGAGCGGTGATCGTAGGGACGGGTCTTCCGATGGTATGCAGTGAGAGGAAGATACTTAAGGAAGCATATGAGACGATGGGACTGGACGGCTTCGACTATGCATATACATATCCGGGAATGAACAAGGTCATGCAGGCAGCAGGCCGCGTGATACGGACTGTAGATGATGTGGGAATAGTGGCATTGCTCGATGAGAGATTCCTGCTCCCTAAATATATGAAGCTTTTTCCCAGGGAATGGAAGAATTATGAAAGGATCAGGATCGGTACTGCTTATGAGAAGGCAGCTGAATTCTGGGAGAATGTCTGAAATGTCACGATAGCATAAAAATGCGATTTTATGCGACAATCAGACCATTGATTTGCGAATGTCAGAAAAATACGAAAATAATTACGCTGTTTGTTGAATTGTTATATGTTTTGAGGTATAATCTATAGTGCATAACAAGTTCTGCAACGGGGGTGACAGCATGGATAATCGTCAGTTAAAGGATAAGAAAAAAACCAAGGCAAAGCAGCCTAAACCGCCTAAGGCACCAAAGCCACAGAAGGCATCTAAAGCATCAAAGGCCGGCAGGGGAGGTGCTAAGGTTCCGGATGATTCAAAGACCGGATTCTTTAATTCGATATGCTTTAAGATAATGATTCTTGTAATACTTTCGGTTCTGGCTGCGGTACTGCTTGTGCTTCTTATTACTTTATCAAAGTTTGAGACGACGATGATAGACCAGCTGAGTACGCAGATGCTGTATATGGCGGAGACCGAGAGAGATGTTGTGGACTCGGAGACCGGTGGAGTAACACAGACGGTTTCAAGATATGCGGAATTACTGGATCCCGTTAAGATAGAGGGCTTCACGACAACCAACGTAATGCTGGTTACCGAAGAAGGAAACATTAAATACAGTCAGGATGAGTCATTGAGCGGAGTGGCTGTAACAACGCCGGAGATATTGGACGCGATAGGCTCCGAGAATGGCATGATACTTAATTATAAGGATGAGAGGGGCAATAAGATAGCCGGCTGCGCAAGCCTTAAGGTAGGATATCTGCTGCTTTGCGAAGTTCAGAGGAGTGAGGTCGAGAAGAAGGTCGATTCGATACGTAACATGGCGGTTATGGTCGGTATCATCATTGTCATAGTAAGTGCCGTGATCGCATATATCTTAAGCGTGATGATAGTTAAGCCAATAGGCATCCTTAACGAGGTAATAATCAGGACATCCAAGTTTAACTTTGTAAAGAGTAAGAGGGCAGATCAGCTGTGTGCCCGCAAGGATGAGACCGGAGCCATGGCGAGGGCAGTAGTTCTCATGAGAGCCAATCTGGCCAAGATAGTCGGAAATATCGAGGACGCAAGTACCAAGATCGATGGCAACGTTAATCAGCTCATGAATGTGACCAATGTTGTTAACAATATGTGTACCGATAACTCGGCAACGACCGAACAGCTTGCGGCAGGTATGGAAGAGACGGCTGCAACGACCGAGAGCATTTATGCAAACATCGGTTATATGCAGAACGGAGCGAAGGATATCACGGTATTGTCTGAGAAAGGCGACGAGCTCTCGATCGAGGTTATGGAAAGAGCCAATTCGCTTCGTGACAAGACGGTTGATGCGACCAGAAGGACTCAGGAAACATATAATTCGGTTAAGGTCCGTTCGGCTAATGCGATCGAGGACAGCAAGGCAGTAAGCAAGATAAATGAGCTGACGGATGCGATCATGTCGATATCGTCACAGACCAGTCTGTTAGCGCTGAATGCAAGTATCGAAGCTGCCAGAGCAGGCGAGGCGGGACGTGGATTTGCGGTAGTTGCAACCGAGATAGGACATCTGGCTGAGCAGACATCCAAGTCCGTTACGGATATCAATGGCATAGTAGGAGAGGTTAATGCAGCTGTGGCAAACATGACAGCCTGCCTTGAGGAAACAACAGACTTCCTGGAGAAGACGGTTCTTACGGATTATGCCGAGTTTGCCGAGGTAAGCGAACAGTACAGCTCGGATGCAATGGAATTCAAACGCAGTATGAATGACGTACATGAATCCATCGTTAATCTGGCTGATTCGATATCCAAGATATCCGATGCAATGTCGGGCATAACATCAACGGTCGGAGAGTCAACGCTGGGCGTTACGGATATTGCGGATAAGACCGAGGATATGGTTACGAGGACATCCGAGACCAATGATCTGGTTGAAGAGAGCCTGCAGTGTGTAGAAAGGCTTAAATCAATAGTCGGCGAATTTACTATTGAATAACTGCAGGGTTATGTAATAGAATATCATAAGCGGGCTGCGGATGCTTTCCGCAGCCTTTTATATGGCAAAAGTCTGCAAATGAAAGGAGTGAAAAGACGTGAAGAAGATTTATATTGACGGAAGCGCCGGAACCACGGGACTTCGAATAAATGAGAGATTTGAAAACAGAAACGATATCGAATTGATACGCATACCTGAAGAGTTAAGAAAGGATAATGAAGAAAGAAGGAAGAATCTTAATGAAGCCGACGTAGCCTTCTTATGTCTCCCGGATGATGCGTCGAGGGAGGCAGTTTCCCTGATGGATCCGGCTAATGACAGGACAGTTATCATAGATACATCTACCGCACACAGAACCGAAACGGGATGGGCTTATGGTTTTCCCGAGCTGTCGGAGGAATTCCGCGAAAGGATAAGAAACAGCAGAAGGATAGCAGGTCCCGGCTGTTATGCATCGGGTTTTATTATGATGGTTTATCCCCTTATCAGGGAAGGTATAATCGGAACGGATTATCCCATTTCGGTAAGCGCTCTCTCGGGCTACAGCGGAGCAGGCAAGAAGGCCATAGCTGTATATGAAGGAGCTGATAAACCGCAGAACTTCAATGCTCCGAGAGCATATGCCCTGACACAGCAGCATAAACACCTTAAGGAAATGAGGGCAGTATGCGGACTTGACAGGGAGCCGCTGTTCACACCTGTTGTGGATGATTATTACAGTGGCATGCTGGTAACGCTTCCGCTGTATGCGCATCTTCTTAAGAAGAAGGTTACTCCGCAGGAACTCAGGGAAATACTGGCGGAATACTATAAGGGAGAGCAGTTTATCAAAGTTATGCCTTACGGAAGTGAATCGGAAACGGGCGGCTTCCTGTCAGCATCCGATATGAGCGGAAGGGATGACGCCGAAATATTCGTTACCGGTAATGATGACAGGCTTCTTGTGAATGCAAGCTTTGATAATCTCGGTAAGGGAGCTTCGGGTGCAGCGATACAGTGTATGAATATAGTGCTTGGGTGCGATGAGAGCACAGGGCTTAATTTATCGGAGGAATGACATGGCGATAGATCTGTTTTCTATAGGACCTTTTACCGTACACGGCTACGGACTGATGATTGGGCTTGGTTTCGTGATAGCTGTGGTATTGTGCGGAAAAATAACAAAGAATCTGGGTCTTTCGGAGGATGACTTCACCAATATTGCGATATGTCTGCTGGTATTCGGGTTTATGGGTGGAAAGCTCCTGTACATGTTGGTTAACATAAAACAGTTCATACAGAACCCACTGGGGCTGATAGGTTCGGAGGGGTTTGTTGTGTACGGCGGTATAATCGTAGGCATAATTTCTATATGGATATACTGCAGGATAAAGAAGCTGTCTTTTCTTTCCTACATGGATATGATGGTGCCGGCTGTTTCTATCGCTCAGGGCTTCGGACGTATCGGATGTCATCTTGCGGGGTGCTGCTACGGACGTCCGACGCATTCGCATTTCGGAGTTGTTTTTCCCGAAGGATGTCTTGCGCCTGCGGGAATAAGCCTTGTTCCGACGCAGCTTATTTCGGCTGCATTTGATCTGTGCATGGCAGCATTTCTTATCTTTATGCTCAGAAGAGTGAAATACCGTGGTATGGTATCAGGCTTCTATCTTGTGCTCTACGGAGTGGGAAGGTTTATAATCGAATATTTCAGAGGAGATATGGAGCGCGGAAGCATCGGAGACCTGTCGACTTCGCAGTTTATTTCGATCTTTATGCTGGTCTTTGCGGGAATATATATTTATGTTGTGAATAAGCTCAAGGTGGATACAGGGTATCTTCCGCCTAAAACAAAAGCTCCGTCAGGATCTGACGGAGCGGTATGACCGGCACAAAGTGAACGAATTAAATCTGTTTACGGTATTTAGCGGATCGGACCTATATCTTTATAATATCTGAACACTGCCTTGCCCAGTATCTTTTCTTCCATTACGAAGGGATGAACCCAGAAACGTGAATCGGCCGACTGGTTACGGTTATCGCCCATCATGAAGTATCCGCCCTCCGGGACGGTTACCGGACCGTAATCGCCAAGGGCATGAACCTTGACATAGGGTTCGTCAAGCGGTGTTTTGCTATCGTTTATATACACCTTGCCGTCTTTTATTTCCACGGTTTCGCCGGGAAGGCCTATTACACGTTTGATAAACAGCTGCGTTTCATCATCGGGAAATCTGAATATAACAATGTCTCCGCGCTCCGGAGTATGATTCTTATAAGCCAGTCTGTTTCCGAAAATCCTGTCGCCCGTCATTATCGTGGTTTCCATGGAGGCTGACGGGATGACGGCATTTACGATAAGAAACATATTAACCACAACCGCGATCACAACTGCAATCTCCAGTATGAGTACCCATTCCATTATTTCCCGTTTGACTTCTGCCTTAGTCATTTTGGGAGTGCTGTTCTTATTTGTACCTTCGGACATTTCTTACCCCGTAACTTACTCTTTATATCCGGAGCGGTTGCTATACACCGTATCCGTACGGCTCCGAATGATTGACTATATTTCCGTATTATAGTACAATCTAAGCCGAAATACAAGAGGAGGCTCTATGCTGTTTAACTCATTATCATTTTTGATCTTTTTTCCTGTTGCCGTTATCCTTTACTATGCGATACCGCACAGGTACAGATATTTATGGCTGCTGTTCTGCAGCTATTTTTTCTATGCCTGCCAGGACCAGTCTGCTGTTGTTCTGCTTATGATATCTACGGCCATAACCTTTGCCGCCGGACGTCTGACATATAATGCCGGTACGCAGAAGCTTAAGAAGCTTTGCGTTGCTGCCGGATTTATCCTTAATCTGTTTATTCTTATATATTTCAAGTATTCGGGATTCCTTATATCTTTGTTTGGCACGGGAGATAGACCTAATCTTATGCTCCCTGCCGGAATATCGTTCTATACTTTTCAGTCACTCACATATATTGTTGACTGTTACAGGGGAGAGAGCAAGCCTGAAAACAATATCCTTAAATATGCCCTGTTTGTCTCGTTTTTCCCATGTATTCTGTCGGGCCCGATAGAAAGGTCAAAGAATTTCCTGCCGCAGACAGACAGAGTGAAGAAATGGGATCCGGTAAGAGCAAAGGAAGGCCTGTTTCTTATGCTGTGGGGTTACTTTCTTAAGATGGTCATTGTATCAAGGCTGGAGATACTTACCGATCTTGTATATTCGGGAAAGAATCCTGCGGGGGAAGGCATCGTGTACACCGGAGTCCCGATGATCATGGCAATGCTTTCGTACAGCTTCCTTATATATTGCGATTTTGCGGGATATTCGTTTATAGCAACGGGTGCTGCAAGGATATTGGGTTATGATGTTATGAGGAATTTCAGACAGCCGTACCTTGCCGTATCTGTATCTGATTTCTGGAGAAGATGGCACATATCACTTTCCACATGGTTCAGGGATTATCTGTATATTCCGCTTGGGGGCAGCAGGCGTGGGATCACCAGACGATATCTTAATATTATGATCGTATTTGCTGTCAGCGGTATATGGCACGGAGCTACTCTTAACTTTCTGATATGGGGGCTCCTCTATGGTATATATCAGGTGCTGGGATACGCTGTCCGTCCGATTAAGGATAAGGCCTGCAGGATATTTGGGCTTGACAGGCGCGACAGTCTCAGGAGATTTCTGTGTACGGCCTATACATATATCCTTGTCAGCGTGACATGGATGTTTTTCAGAACTCCGGACATTTCGGAGGCAATGGATGTTATAAGAAGGACATTCAGCGGAATAGAACTTTCACAGATGACTTTCGGAACAGTGACATCTCTGGGGCTCGGTACACTTAATCTGATCATTGCCGCAATGGCTGTAGTGATTCTGATCGCGGTTGACATAATGTGCGAGAAGCGTGGCTGTGAAGTCTTCTCTCTTATGGACAGAACCCCCGCATGGATCAGATGGTGTTCTTATTATGCACTCATACTGATGATCCTGTTTTCCTGTAATCTGTCAACAAAGGAGTTTCTGTACCAGGGATTTTAACAGATGAAAGATTTGGCGAAATTTATCTTAAAATGTATGATCGCGGCTCTTCCCTATATCCTGCTCACAGGATTTATATGGCTGTTTCCGTTTGGATATATGGATGAGGAATTTCCTTCATGGCATTATACAAAAATGGTGGAGGAAGGCAGGGAAATACCGGTGGACAGATCTGAGGCGGTTCTTATCCTCGGGGATTCAAGAGCCATGGCGGATATTATCCCCGAGATGTGCGGAGATAATTATGTAAACCTTGGAGTGGGTGGCGCCACAACGATAGAAATGTACTATACATTAAAGCATTATATTGAGAATAACGGAGCTCCGAAGAAGGTTTTTATTATGTTTGCTCCTTTCCATTATTCGTTTATGGATAATTATAAGACAAGAACCATGTATTTCCACCACCTGACATATAAGGAGGCAATGGAAGTGTATTCGCAG
The DNA here is from genome assembly GCA_024691125.1 of Lachnospiraceae bacterium. Taxonomy (GTDB): domain Bacteria; phylum Bacillota; class Clostridia; order Lachnospirales; family Lachnospiraceae; genus UBA2868. Next base: position 12,525 of record JAILNV010000012.1, read on the forward strand.
GCAAGGACTGCCGGTTATGCAGGAGCAAGGCCTGCATCCTTTGAAGAATTGGATACGGGTGAGATATTGAGCATATATCTGAGGTCACCGTCGGTTTATCTTCCTGCGCTTATTAATTCAAGAGGATATGGCAGGCTTACGCAGAACAGGGAAAAATATGAGGAACAGGTAATAAACAGGGGGCATGCGCTGTACGGTACCATGGATGGGTGTGATTATCCCAATTATGAGGCGAGCTACGATCATATGAGTAAGGAAGGGGATCACAGGCTAATTACAGTCTATTTCGGGAAACTGCTTGGTCTCTGTTCGGATAACGGAATACAGACCGCAGTACTCCAGGCACCGATGAACAGAGCATCCTTTGACCTGCTGGACAGGGAGTATGTTTCCGAATATACAAGCTATATAAAAGCTTTCGCATCTGATCATAAGGATATATTATTCGAAACGGATATCCCGTGTTACGATAACAGATATTTCGGAGATTCTTCGCATCTGAATGAGAAGGGAGCGCAATTATATACTGAAGAGCTTATGGATAATTATGCACGATTTTTTAATTGAGCACAGATAAAGTATGTTAAAAAATCTAAAACTTGTATAAATTTACCGTGACTTATACAAGATTGAGTGGTATAATAGCAAAAGTAGTGTATGTTTTAGCAGTATAATGTAGGGAAAAATAAGGGAGGCAATTTTTATAATGAAGAAAAGAATGTTGTGCCTTATGCTGGTTCTTTCAACAGCGCTGATGTTTGGCGGATGTAATAAGGAAGAAGATGAACCCGCAGAAGAGGCGGATAACTCATCAAACGAGCCGGTGATATCGATAGTAACGGATGATTCGGCTACACCTACAGTTGATATTTCAACTGAAACTGCAGATGCGGCAGACGACGATGAGGTACGTGAAGGGATGTACCGCAGTGAGCTTACCAATGAGTGGATTGACGAGGCACTTAAAGACCAGCGTCCGATCGCAGCTATGGTCGATAATGAAAAGACGGCACTTCCGCATTTCGGATTATCGCAGTCGGATATAGTATATGAGATGACCAACAGTACAGCCAACGACGGCGTGACCCGTCTTATGGTTCTGTTCAAGGATTACAACAGTGTTAAGCAGATAGGAAGTATACGAAGTGTAAGACCTACCAATCTTCAGATAGTACCCGAGTGGAATGCGGTAATCTGCCATGACGGTGGTCCGTTCTACATTGACGATTATCTGGCAAAGGATTACGTTGAGAACTTCAGCGGAACCTTCTCCCGTGTAAACAACGGAAAGTCAAGAGAATTTACGGAGTACATACTTGAAGGTGATATCGACAAGAACTTTGCTTCGCATTCTAAGTATTCGAAGACATATAATTCGTATCATTCCGATGAGCCGCATTATCAGTTTACTTCCGCAAGTAAGCAGAATGATCTCAGCCAGTACAGTGATGCAAAGAGTGCAACCCATATTCAGATGCCGTATAAACATAATAAGCCTTATCTTGACTATGATGCATCGACCGGACTTTATACATATTCGGAATATGGCAGCACACACGTTGATGCCGGAAATAATAATGAGCCACTGACATTTAAGAATCTGCTTATTCAGAATTGCCGTTATGTACAGTTCGATGCCAATGGTTACATGATGTTCCATTCGATAGATTTTAACCGTGACGGATATTATATAACCGATGGTAAGGCTATACCGATAACATGGTCTAAGGAAGATGAATTATCGGCTACGAGATATTACGATAAGGAAGGCGATGAGATAGTTCTTAATACAGGAAGAACCTATGTTGCGTTGGTTCCCGATGATATCTGGAGCGGTCTTGTCATAGAATAAAACAAAGACAGAAATAAAGGTAATGAAGATCCCCCGCGATACATAATGGTATCCGGGGGATTTTAGTTTATACGTGACCTTGTAAATATTTTTGCAGTCGGTTATACTTGAGATGTTAAACTGAGTGTGTTCGGATTATAAGGAACAACAATAGATTTTACGGTATGAGAGATTGATAATTAGTATGAAGAAATGTGAAATTATCATTACAGCCGGACTGTTTTCGGCTGTTCTGCTTTGCGGATGCAATAATCTGGGCGGCGGAACCAACATAAATCTGGGTATGGATGCCATAGAGCATCAGGAGTATGATACAGCAATCGGCTTCTTTGACAAGGCACTTCAGGCAGATGAAGACAAAAAGCTTGCATACAGAGGAAAAGGAATAGCCTTTATGGGCCAGGGGCATTATGATGAGGCGGCAGATGCATTTGATAAAGCCCTTAAGAACTCGAACGGTATCGTTAAAAAAGTGGATTACGATATAAACTATTATCTTGCAATGGCTGAATATAAAAGAGGAGAGGCAGATAAAGCCATGGAGGTATATGATGCCATAATAGCGCTGAACGATGATGATTTTGAGGCCTATTATCTCCGTGGATGCCTAGAGCTTATCAGGCAGGATAAGACGGCAGCTCTCAGTGATTTTGACAAAGCGGTCGAGCTGCAAAGCAGTGATTATGACCTGTATATAAGTATTTACGAGGCCCTCAGCTCTGCAGGCTATGACAGTGAAGGCAAGAGTTATATAAGCAAGGCACTTGAGCATAACGGTAAAATGACAGATTACCAGTCCGGTCTCTTTTCGTATTATCTTGGGGCTTATGATGATGCAAGGAACTCGTTGGAAAAGGCCAGGGAAAAGGATACATCCGAGAATCTCATATTATATTTGGGCAGGGCATATAAAGCTCTGGGAGATGTTAATTATGCGATAGGCCTGTTTAGCGAATATCTGTCCGAACATCCGGACAGTGCGTCCATGTATAATGAACTGGGACTTATTTATCTGGAACAGAAGGATTATCAGAATGCCCTTAATTCATTCGAAAACGGAAAGGCTCTTAATGATCCTGCTTTTAACCAGAGCCTTATGTTTAATGAAGTGGTTTCATATGAATATCTTTTGAATTTTGAAAAAGCATCCGAGCTTATGCTGGAATATCTGGATAAATATCCGACGGATGAAGCGGCACAAAGAGAATATATTTTCCTCAGCACGAGATAATTCAGGTCATTTTTTATTTTTTTCAGTGTCGAAAAAATTGTACAACCTGCACAATTGACTCAAAAAGTCAATACAGCTTGACTGTTTTTAAGTATCTTCCCTTCCTACTGTTTAAAGTGGAAGGGAAGTTTTTTGACCTTAAAAAAATGCCAATACTGGTTGACATAAGAACCACTATATGTTGTGTGTGTATCAAAAAAGCCACATTATATATTGTGCTTTTGGGTTGACTTTCATGAGGCTCAATGCTATACTCTATTCAGTCGCGGTTTTGACTGATTCAGACTGAACTGCGGTTCTTTTTTTCACCTTTTATAAAAAATGCAGAGGTGTACGGGATGATTTATTCAGCTAAAAAAAGGGGAGGATTCTAAGGGATGTTTAGTGTTGTTAAGAGGGATGGACAGGTTGCTGATTTTAATTTGAGCAAGATCAATGATGCAATCATGAAAGCATTCGATGCATGCGAGAAGCAGTACAATAATGATATGATCGATCTGCTTGCTCTCAGGGTCACATCGGACTTTCAGCAGAAGATCACAAACGACAGGATCAGTATCGAGGATGTACAGGACAGTGTCGAAACGGTCCTGGAACAGGCCGGTTACACAGAGGTGGCTAAAGCTTACATTTTATATCGTAAGCAGCGCGAGAAGATCAGAAACATGAAATCCACCATCCTTGATTACAAGGATGTGGTTAACAGCTACGTTAAAGTTGAAGACTGGCGTGTTAAGGAGAATTCCACCGTTACATATTCCGTAGGAGGGCTCATACTTAATAATTCAGGTGCCGTTACAGCCAATTACTGGCTGTCCGAGATATATGACCAGGAAATAGCGGATGCACATCGGAATGCAGACATACATATTCATGATCTTGGTATGCTTACAGGTTACTGCGCAGGCTGGTCGCTTAAGCAGCTGATCAAGGAAGGTCTGGGGGGAATCAGAGGTAAGATAACCTCGGCTCCGGCATCACATCTTTCGGTGCTCTGCAACCAGATGGTTAACTTCCTTGGCATAATGCAGAATGAGTGGGCAGGCGCGCAGGCTTTCTCGTCATTTGATACATACCTTGCTCCCTTTGTTAAGGTAGATAATCTTTCATATAATGAAGTTAAGAAATGCATTGAATCCTTTGTTTATGGTGTAAACACACCGAGCCGTTGGGGAACGCAGGCTCCTTTCTCGAATATAACGCTTGACTGGACAGTACCCGATGATCTGGCAGAGCTTCAGGCCATTGTCGGTGGTAAGGAGATGGGCTTTAAGTATAAGGACTGCAAGGCAGAGATGGATATGATAAACAAAGCGTTCATCGAAACCATGATAGAGGGTGATGCCAACGGGCGCGGTTTCCAGTATCCTATTCCTACTTATTCGATCACATCTGATTTCGACTGGTCGGATACAGAGAATAACAGGCTGCTGTTTGAGATGACAGCGAAGTACGGAACGCCTTACTTCTCCAATTATATAAACAGCGATATGCAGCCCAGTGATGTAAGGAGTATGTGCTGCCGCCTGCGTCTTGATTTAAGAGAGCTCCGTAAGAAGACAGGAGGCTTCTTCGGTTCGGGTGAGAGTACGGGTTCCGTAGGCGTAGTAACGATCAATATGCCAAGGATTGCATATCTGGCCGCAAATAAAGATGATTTCTATAAGAGGCTTAACAGGCTTATGGATCTGTCTGCAAGGAGCCTTAAGATAAAGAGAGGCGTTATCAGTAAGCTTCTGGACGAGGGTCTGTATCCTTATACCAAGAGATATCTCGGTAACTTTGATAATCATTTCTCTACTATCGGCCTTGTGGGAATGAATGAGGTAGGTCTTAACGCGAACTGGCTCAGAGCCGACATGACTGACAGAAAGACTCAGGAATTCACGAAGGAAGTCCTCAATCATATGAGGAACCGTCTGTCTGATTATCAGGAAATGTACGGCGATCTGTATAACCTTGAGGCTACTCCGGCAGAGAGCACGGCTTACCGTCTTGCAAAGCATGACAAGAAGAGATGGCCCAACATAAAGACAGCCGGTAATCCGGGGGATACTCCTTATTATACCAACAGCTCTCATCTGCCTGTTGATTATACACCGGATATCTTTGATGCCCTTGATATTCAGGATGATCTTCAGACATTGTATACATCCGGTACCGTATTCCATGCTTTTCTTGGTGAGAAGCTTCCGGACTGGAAGGCTGCGGCCTCTCTGGTTCGTAAGATAGCGCAGAATTACAAGCTTCCCTATTATACGATGTCTCCTACATATTCGGTATGCAGGGAGCACGGATATCTTGCGGGAGAGCAGAAGACCTGTCCTCATTGTGGAGCTGTTACGGAGGTTTACAGCCGTATAACAGGATACTACAGACCTGTACAGAACTGGAATGACGGTAAGGCTCAGGAATACAAGAACAGGGTAGTATATGATATAGATAATTCATCGCTCAAGCGTCCTACAGCCACGGTAGTAAAGCTTTCCGGCACAGCCGATGGTGTAAAGAATGTGAGCATTGAGCCTGCTAACATTAAATATCTCTTCACCACCAAGACCTGTCCGAACTGCAGGCTTGCTCGAGAGATATTAAAGAATGAGAAATATGTGCTTATCGATGCGGAGGAGAATATCGAGCTTGCGAGAAAATACCAGATAATGCAGGCACCCACACTTGTTGAGGTTAACGGAGACAGTGTCAGGAAATATGCAAATATCTCCAACATAAAGAAATACGCAGAAGAGCATTCACCTTTAGTAGTTATATGATCAGGTATATGTATTACTAATGATGACTGAACGTTCAGGGGATGTATCCTGTGTCTTACTTAACAGAGTAAGCCGCAGAATACATCCCCTTATTTGTATTCGAAAAGTCAAGTTTTACTGAAAAAGAGACAGTAGTTCCGATTTTGTAAAAGATATGAGTTCTGTCTCTTGAAACATATATTGCGGATAGGGGAGTGCGGTGTTAAAATATTGCATGGTAACAAAACAAAAAAGGAATTCTGTATCAGTCTGTTAGCCGGATGTCTGATACAGTGGGAGGCATATCATGATCAACAAGCTTATCGAGAATATCATAAATACCAACGCGCCTATCGTAGTAGGACTGGATCCCATGCTTAAATATATACCTGAGCATATCAAGGCAGCAGCTTATGAGGAGTTCGGAGAGACTCTGGAAGGCGCAGCTGAGGCTATATGGCAGTTTAATAAGGGTATCGTGGATGCTGTATACGATCTTATCCCTGCGGTTAAGCCCCAGATAGCCATGTATGAACAGTTCGGGCTTCCGGGCCTGGCGGCATTTAAGAAAACGGTAGATTACTGCAAGGAAAAGGATCTGGTGGTAATAGGTGATATCAAGAGAGGCGATATAGGATCCACTTCAGAGGCTTATGCAGTAGGACATCTCGGGAAGGTAACGGTAGGCTCCAAATCATATTACGGCTTTGATGAGGATTTTGTTACGGTAAACCCGTATCTCGGTTCTGATGGGGTAAATCCCTTTATCAATATCTGCCGTGAGGAAAAGAAGGGTATTTTTGTACTGGTAAAGACATCCAATCCCAGCAGCGGAGAGTTCCAGGACAGAAAGCTTACGGATGCAGATGACCGTCCCCTGTACGAGATAGTCGGTGAGAAGGTTGCACAGTGGGGATATGACTGTATGGGTGGTGATTACAGCTATGTCGGAGCGGTTGTCGGAGCGACTTATCCCGAACAGGGTAAGCGACTCAGAGAGCTGATGCCCAAGGCATATATCCTTGTTCCCGGATATGGTGCCCAGGGCGGCAAGGGAGCCGACCTTAAGCATTTCTTCAACAGTGACGGACTGGGAGCCATAGTTAATTCATCCAGAGGAATAATAGCCGCATACATGAATGACAGGTACTGTAAGTACGGCGATAAGAACTATGCGGATGCATCCCGCGCCGCAGTCATCGATATGAGGAAGGATATAAATGAAAATGCCCTGTGAAACAAGGGTAATAAAGCAGATGGACGTCATGCTTGCATGTAAGGACATCTGCTTTCATTACCCGCACAGGGCATAAGTAAGCAGCCATTTATGAGCGAAGCGAGTAAATGAGCGGATTACGCATGCCCTGCAGGATTGCGGGAGCGAAGCGAAGCAATCCGTGTTTCACAGGACTTGGTAAAGATATGAACAAGCAGCCATTTATGAGTAAGCTTACATTTAATAGCAAAACGGGTAAACAGGGTCATCCGATATGAGTATGTATAAATGTATATACGAAGGCGGCACGGGTGAGATAGAAGAGAAGAAATCACGCTTCATCTGCCATGTAAAGCCGGTGGAAACCGAGGAAGAGGCCGTAGCCTTCATTAACGCCAAAAAGAAAGAATATTGGGACGCAAGACATAACTGCTCAGCATTTGTGATAGGTCAGAATGCTGAGCTTACACGTTGTTCAGATGACGGAGAGCCTGCGGGTACGGCAGGAAGGCCGATGCTTGAGGTGCTGTTAAACGAGGAAATACGCAACGTGGCCATTGTGGTAACAAGATACTTCGGAGGCGTGCTTCTGGGCACAGGAGGTCTTGTCAGAGCATATCAGGCCGCGGTAAAGGAAGGGCTTGCAAACAGCAGGATAATCGAAAAGAGAAAGGGTATAAGAGCCGGACTGACAACAGATTATACTTTGGCCGGCAAGCTCCAGTATATCTTTGATAAGAATAAATACACAGTACTTGATTCAAAGTATGAAGCAGATGTAACCTTCACCCTGCTCATTCCCGATGAGGAATGGGACAGGGCAGTAAAAGAAATTACGGAAACCACATCCGGACAGGCGGTTCCCGTAAAAGAAGACGAATGTATATACGGTCTTGTTGATGGTGAAGTAATATTATTCTGATCATAAATCCAAACTAAATGTAAACAGCGGATTTTCTTATTTAGTCTGTTCTGACTCCCATATAAGTTCTTCAAGCGACTGATATAATCTTTCGGGCTCCACTGGCTTCGAGAGATGAGCATTCATTCCTACCTGCAGCGATCTCTGGACATCCTCATCAAAGGCATTTGCCGTCATAGCGATTATCGGAACTGTTTTCGCATCCTTACGTTCAAGAGCCCTTATCGAGGCTGTTGCCTCCAGACCGTCCATTTCAGGCATCCGAACATCCATAAGGACAGCATCATAATAATCCGGAGCGCTTTCCTTAAACATTTCGAGAGCGATCTTACCGTTTTCGGCATGCTCGGTAAGAGCTTCCTTGATATTTAAGATCTCTTTCATTATCTCTGCATTAATTTCAATATCCTCGGCTATCAGAATACGTTTTCCTTTGAGATCGGTACGCTGCTTTTCCTTGAAGAGGCTCATGTTATTCTTGCGTGCGATGCGTTCGAACTCATCCACAACATTGGAAGCAAACAGAGGCTTGGCAAGGAAGCTGTCGACACCTGCGTGAAGAGCCTCATCCATGATCTCATCCCAGTTAAAGGATGTCAGGATTATCACTGTGGTTTCGTTGTCATAGCGTTTCCTGATTTCCTTGGCCACCTCAAGACCGTCCATATCGGGCATCTTCCAGTCCAGGAGAACGAGGTTGTAATGCTCCTGCTTGGTATGTGCTATCTCCAGCATCTTAAGCGCCTCAGGCCCGTTCAGAGCTATATCTGCATTTATTCCGGCCTCATCAAGCACCAGCATTGCATGCTCTGCAACCAGTTCCTCGTCATCCACAACCAGTACACGGAGATTGGTATAGTTGATATAGTTGCTGGACCACGAAGGATGTTCGCAGTTCCTTAGGGTTACGATGACTGTAAAGGATGTTCCGGATCCTTTCTTTGATTCAACCGTTATCGTGCCGTTCATAAGATCCACGATATTCTTTGTTATGGCCATTCCGAGACCTGTGCTTCCGTACTTGCTGTTGCGGCTTCCGTCCTCCTGCGTGAAGGATTCGAAAATATGAGGAATGAAGGACTCATCCATTCCGATACCGGTATCCTTTATCACGAACTTGATTGTACTCTGTTCATCAAAGACATTAGTCCTCTCTACTGTAAGGCTTACATCACCCGGAGCATCCGTGAACTTAATGGCATTGCTTAAGATATTGATGAGAACCTGCTTAAGCTTCATGTCATCACCCATGTAGCAGTCGGCAACACCGCCGATGGTATGACATTCGTATTTAAGTCCTTTCTCGCTGCACTGGGACATTACCATGGTATTGATCTGTTCGAGCATTGCACGGAACGAGAATTCCTCTTTTCTTAAAACAATTCGTCCTGACTCGATCCTGCTCATATCGAGGATATCATTAATAAGCCCGAGAAGATGTCTTGCGCTTGCTCCTATCTTCTCTAGATATCCGCGTGTCTCAGAAGGTAATTCCTGACTGCGGAGTGCCAGGGAATCAAGCCCTATGATCGCATTCATGGGTGTTCTTATTTCGTGGCTCATGTTGGACAGGAAAGCTGTCTTGGCACGGCTTGCCTCTTCGGCAGTCTTCAGTGCGTCAGAGAGAACCTCATTCTTTGCGAGCGAATCTCTCATCTCCGAATCAATATCCGTAAAGCCAGCGCCTACGGCATGGACCGTATTGTCATCCCTGTCACCCGGATGCCTTACCCCTGCCATCCTTAGCATCTCATATACCTCTGTGCCGTTTTTGATCGCGAGATAGCGGAGAGTTATTATATTGTTATTGCGGAGGCCTTCTCTTATATTGTCAGGCTGTACGAATTCAAGAAATGCTTCTCTGTACTCATCTGCAACATGCCTGTTTGCATAGTCGGTGAATTTCTCTGCGAAATTAAAATGATCCCCCGGGGCTACATCATCCTCATCATCCTTGTTGTCATCCTTCCGATAGCAGATTGCATCGCCGCTGTCAAGATCCACATAGTATACGCTGCGGTAATCGGAAGCAAGAGCAGTGATCATGCTGTCCTGCTGGGTACGCATCTGTTCCTGGGACAGCAGTTCATCCTGAAGAGCCAGCCTTTCCTCAAGCTCCTGCTGCAATACCTCGGAAGTCTCACGTTCGGCAGCAAGCTTTACAGCCTTTCGTGTCTGTACGATCACGAAGGCGGAAATGGCAAACAGAACAACGGCTGTAAGTATCGACTGGACAAGGCTTCTCTTGATTATTCCCGAAGAGATTGATTCTATCTGCTCGCTTATAATGCTCTCGCGGATAAGATATGTAAGCATCCAGTCGGTTCCTCTTATAGGTACATAACTGAGGGTCTCCTGTATCCCGTTGTATGTAAATGAAACGACGCCTTCCTCGCCGTTGCCGAAATGTTTTTTTACAGTCTCATAATCATATCCCGGATCATACTCGGCACGCTCCAATGCGGACAGAAGATTGTCCTCTGCCGACAGACCGCCAAGGACCATATCCGTAAGAGCTTTGCCGTCAAAGGTATAGATATTACAGAAGGTAGTGTTATTGTCGTTGGACTGAAGAGACAATGTATCAAGGAAGTTATTCATGGCTATTTCCATGAAGCAGGCAACAAGAGTCTGCCCGTTAAACGGCAGCCTGTCCACGGGTACCGCTATGATAACCTTTTTCTCCTTGCCATCGGCATTTTTCAATGAAACACTTGCATCCGAAATAGTCTTGTAGTCGAAATTATACTCTTCAATATCTGTTCGTGTGCCCCGGGATGTATAAATAAGACCGTTTTCATCCACAAAGGCGAATTTCTCAAGACCGTAAAGCTGTTTCATCCTTGACTGATATGCCTGAAGACTGTCGACAGAGGCAAGATCCTGTTTGCCGATGGTTCCGATCGCAGCATCCATATCGCTTATATATTCATGGATGGCGGAAGCTACAACCTGTTCACGCCTTCCGGCCAGTTCGTCCAGATACAGAAGGCTTACGTTATGAACTGCCTTTTCCGCATCGGTGCTCGCAGTTCTTCCCATCCATATTGTACTTCCGACAAGTATTACGGTAATAATTACTATTCCTATGATGACGGCCTGTATAACGCCGCCGTTTTTTCTGAAATTCATATGTCAGTCACCTCGAACGTGAATAATAAGATGGTTATCTTATAAAAATTTTAATTGTCCGTAACAGTTTCGTCAATAGCCGTAAAAGTCTGATATTAAAGTATAATTGAGATTGGTGATGATATGTGATATACTTGTCCTGCTGTTTTTTATAAGTAACTATCGGAGTAATTATTGAGGAGGAACTATTATGAATTTTTTTGCGATACCTGTATTCAGTTTTGTACCGCCCAAATACCGTGATCTTGTTAAGGAAAGCGGCGGAAAGATTTTCGGCGCATTATTGATATTTTTTCTCATAATGGGGATCATCACCGGTCTGCGCGCAGCTTCTGTAATGAATTCGGCAGGGAAAGAGCTTGAACAGGAATGCCCCGATTTCTCGTTGAAAAATGGTGTATTCACTGTGGAAAAACCCTATAAAATGGATGAGGATAAGGTTTATGTCGAAATCGATGACAGCATAGAGGATATAAAAAGCGCCGATGTGGAGAAAATCGCAGAGTCCGGAGATTATGACAGTATAATGATAATCGGCCGAAACGGAGCAGGCATAATGAATAACAATAAACAGTACCAGGTGGTCAACTTCTCCGATTTCGGAGGCTTCGAGCTCTCAAGGGATATCCTGTTTGGAAAGTATTTCCCCATGCTTAATGTATTTATAATAGTGGGATGCATAATCGGAGCCTTCTTTTCGATAGGTATATACTATCTGGTAGCTTTGATTCTTCAGTATTTAACAGGTGTGCTGTCGAAGAGTATCTTTAATAATGAACTGAGTGAGACAGACCGGTTCAGGATAACCGTATTGGGCAAATTCCCGCCCCATGTGCTTATTTATCTGATCAAGTTCACCGGGCTGCATATAAACATGTTGGTCAATCTTGTGCTGCAGGTGGCGTTTATAGTTCTTGTGCTGTATTTCTACAGTAAGGATAACGGCTACGAGAACTATGATGTAGTGCAGAATTATTGATAACATAGGATCGGAGAAAGAAGTTATGTTAACTAAAAGAGAAGATATAAGAAATATAGCGATAATAGCTCATGTCGATCACGGCAAGACGACTCTTGTGGATGAGCTGCTTAAACAGAGCGGTGTGTTCAGGGAGAATCAGGAGGTGGCGGAGCGCGTGATGGACAGTAACGATATCGAGCGTGAGCGTGGTATCACCATATTGTCGAAGAACACTGCAGTTACCTATAAGAATACAAAGATAAACATTGTGGATACTCCGGGACATGCTGATTTCGGCGGTGAGGTTGAGCGTGTGCTTAAGATGGTGGACGGAGCAGTTCTTGTAGTGGATGCATTCGAGGGAACGATGCCTCAGACCAAGTTCGTGCTTAAGAAGGCTCTGGCGCTTAAGCTTCCTGTTATAGTATGTGTAAACAAGATCGACAGACCGGAAGCAAGATGCAGCGAGGTTGTGGATGAGGTGCTTGAGCTGTTCATGGATCTGGATGCGGATGATAAGCAGCTTGACTGTCCATTCATATATGCATCGGCCAAGAACGGTCAGTCGGGAACGGATCCCGATAATGTAGGGCCTGACATGATGCCGCTGTTTGAAGCCATAGTTGATTATATCCCGGCTCCTGAGGGAGACCCTGATGCAGGCACACAGGTACTTATAAGCACCATAGATTATAATGAATACGTGGGACGTATAGGCGTCGGTAAGGTATCAAACGGCGTTATAAGAGTCAATCAGGAAGCGGTTATAGTTAATGCCCACGAGCCTGAAAAACAGAAGAAGGTTAAGGTAAGTTCGTTATATGAATATGATGGCCTCAATAAGGTGGCTGTCAAGGAAGCAACCATAGGCTCCATAGTAGCTATTTCTGGTATCACTGATATTCATATAGGAGATACAATCTGTGCGGTGGACGCGGTGGAACCCATACCTTTCCAGAAAATATCAGAGCCTACGATAGCCATGAACTTCATGGTAAATGACTCTCCGCTTGCAGGACAGGAGGGCAAATACGTAACATCAAGGCATATAAGAGACAGGCTGTTCAAGGAATTAAACACAGATGTTTCGCTGCGTGTGGAAGAGACGGATTCGGCAGACTGCTTTAAGGTGTCGGGAAGAGGCGAGCTACATCTTTCGGTGCTTATCGAGAATATGCGCCGTGAGGGTTATGAGTTTGCGGTAAGCAAGGCGGAGGTACTGTATAAACAGGACAGCAAGGGAAGAAAGACGGAGCCCATGGAGGTGGCTTATATTGATGTTCCGGATGAATTCACCGGAACGGTAATAGAGAAGCTCGGACAGAGAAAGGGTGAGCTTCAGAATATGACTCCAATTACGGGTGGATATACAAGGCTTGAGTTCTCCATACCCGCAAGAGGCCTTATAGGTTATCGCGGAGAGTTCATGACGGATACCAAGGGTAACGGAATAATTAACACGATTTTCGATGAGTATGCACCGTATAAGGGTGATATCCAGTACCGTAAGCAGGGATCGCTCATTGCATTTGAGAGTGGGGAATCGATAACCTACGGACTGTTTAATGCACAGGAGCGCGGAACCCTGTTCATAGGTCCCGGTGAGAAAGTATACTCGGGTATGGTCATAGGCCAGAACGGAAAACCCGAGGATGTGGAGATAAATGTCTGCAAGAAGAAGCAGCTTACCAATACCAGGGCATCGGGATCCGATGAGGCGCTGCGTCTTACTCCGCCCAAGATATTAAGCCTTGAACAGGCACTTGAGTTCATAGATGCTGATGAGTTGCTTGAGATAACTCCCGAGAACCTTCGTATAAGAAAGAAGATACTCGATCCCACGCTCAGAAAGAGGGCAGGCTTCCGCAAGGAATAGGTACGGTATTGCGCAGAAGAATAGAAATATGGTCAGACAGGTCCGATAGGATCTGTCTGCCGTTGTTTATGGTGAGTGAAATAATGATCTTATCATAATTGGGAATAAATAAGAGAGGTATTTATATGCTGGAAGCTGTCATGCTGTGTAAGCAGTTTGAGAGGATAGTTCCCGATACGGGAGCCGGGGAAGCGCCTGAAGTAGAAGATGATATAAATAAGCCGGATATAAACAAAACGGAAGCCGGCAAAGAGACCGAAAAACTCCTCCGGAAAAAAACGAAAGCAAAAAAGAACAGGAAGGAATCTTTCTATGCGGTAAAGGATGTTTCCTTCAGGGTTAATGACGGTGAGATACTGGGGCTGCTCGGTAAGAACGGCGCCGGCAAGACCACTCTTCTTCGAATGCTGGCTTCGGTGATGGAACCGACCGCCGGTGGAGTGTATATTAAGACGGCAGACGGAAGGCATCTTAACGACAGCGTATCCCTTAAGAAGGAAATAGGATATCTGTCGGGAAATACCAGACTGTATCACAGGATAAGCACAAGGGAAATGCTATACATGCTTGGTGAGATATATGAGCTTGACAGGGATGTTACGGAGAAGAGGATTGATGAGATCTGCAGGATACTTGATATGTCATCCTTTATCGACAACCGTATTGAAAGACTGTCTACCGGACAGACACAGAGAGCATCGATAGCAAGATGCCTTATTCATGATCCGTCCATTTATATCTTTGATGAGCCGACCCTCGGTCTTGATATCGTAAGCGCGGATGCCATAGTAGACTTCATGAAGGGACAGAAGGAGAAGGGAAAGACCGTGCTCTACTCCACGCATTATCTTGAGGAGGCACAGTTCCTGTGCGACCGTATACTTATGATAAATGAGGGCAGGATAGTGGCTGAGGGAACGCCTGCAGAGCTTATGGAAAGAACCGGAACCGGTAATTTAAGAGAAGCATTCCATAAGATACTGGAATAAATGTTCTAAACCAAATGTTTTAAATATATGTGCTGTTCTGAATAGTAAACAGGTGAAGGAAAATTGTGAGATGAAGCCGCGAAGACTTAAAGCATTGTTTAAAAGGGAGCTCAGGGATATTCTGAGGGACAAGAAGACGATAATAATGATGATCGTTGTTCCGGTTCTTTTATATCCTCTGCTTATAATAGGAATGACTCTTCTTATGACCGCGATAATAAGCGGGCAGGAAGAGAAGACGTACAGGGTAGCCTTTTATAACGATAAAGAGTCCGGATTATCGGACGAAATAGAACGTATCACAGAGGAAGCGGACGAGGATGAGCTTACATATGACATAAAGATAGTAAAGAGATCGTGGGACAGTGAGCAGGAGTATACAGATGCTCTTGACAATGACGAGATAGATGCGTATGTGAAGCAGGAGGACAATGGCAGCATAGATATCTGCTATCTGTCCGCCAGGACCGATTCGGAGACGGCTGCCTATGGACTCAGGGACGTATTTGCTCTGTACAGGGACGAACTGCGCAGACAGAGGATAGAGGGAGCCGGTCTTGATGTGGATGAAATATTCTATCCCGTGGAATATGAACTTGAAGATAAGTCCAGCACGGAAGAATCACTGGGAAACAGGATCGGTTCGTTTCTTCCCTTCTTTATTATAACCGTCATTCTGCTTGGAGCCATTTACCCTTCGATAGATGTAACGGCAGGCGAGAGGGAGAGAGGCACTCTTGAGACTCTTCTTACAATGCCTGTCACCAATCTTGAGATGATAATGAGTAAATTCCTTGCCGTATCCGTTATAGCCTGTGTAACGGCAATGCTTAATGTGATATCCATGGGAGGAGCCGTTGCATTTCTTGTAATGAGTTCTCTCGACAGCCTGAGTGAGCTCAATATAAGCATTGATTTTTCCATGTTTATACCGGGCATCCTGTTTACCGTGATCGTAATGATGTGTTTTGCCATGCTGGTGACGGCGGTATGTATGTGTGTCTGCATCTTTGCGCATAATTTTAAAGAGGCAAATAACTATATTACTCCGGTCATGCTGGTGTTTATGTTCGCAAGCTATGCGGCAGTGCTTCCCGATCTTGAATTAAGCGCGGGAACGGCTGCGATACCGGTGGTAAATGTATCCCTTCTGGTAAGGGAGCTGTTTAAGTTCAACTATGATTACACGCTCTTCCTTGTTGTGCTGGTATCTACAGTAGCATACAGTCTGATAGCGGTATGGGTGCTTGCGCACATCTATAACAGTGAGGATGTTCTGTTCTCCGAAGGCTTCAGAAATGTACGTATCTTTGAAAGAAGAAGAGATATGAAGAAGGGGCAGATACCCGGTACCGGAGATGTACTTCTTCTCCTGAGCGTGACTCTTCTGCTGATGTTTTATATAGGAAACTATGCATATATGAAGCTCGGTATAGGCGGAGTGGCCATACAGCAGGCAATAGTGCTTATAATGCCTCTGCTGTTTGCTTGGTATATGAAGACAGATATGAAAAGCCTGTTCAGGTTTAAAAGGACCGGAGTATCCAAGTTCATCGGAGGAGTTCTGCTTGGGGCGGGAGCCTATATGTTTGCAACGCTTATAAGCATTCTGCTTTCACCGGTATTCAGCCGAAGCGTTGAGAATACACAGGCATTGGATGAGCTTATAAACAGTGCGCCGCTCCCTCTGCTCATACTGACGGTATCACTTATGCCTGCAATCGGTGAAGAGTTTATGTTCCGCGGATTTACATTCGGAACACTCAGCGCAAGATACAGGGCTGTTTATGCCGTCGCAATAACGGCTGTGCTGTTTGCAGCCTATCACCTCAGTGTTATCAGGTTTTTCGCGCTTATGCCTTTAAGCCTTGCATTAACCTATGCGGCATATAAGACTGAGAGCATATATGTATCGATGCTGATGCATCTTATAAATAATTCGTTCTCTGTCATTCAGGCAAGATATACGGATAAGATAGACAGACTGCTTCCGTTCCTGTCAGAAGAAACACCCGG
>JAILNV010000021.1 GCA_024691125.1 Lachnospiraceae bacterium
GTCAGGCAGATGTGACAGGTGAATGTAACCGAAAATACCGACCCTGTAAGCAATGGAAGCAAAGATCACATCCGGGTTTTCCTTAACAAGATTGTGCATGTCATACAGAGGATCGGCTGTTCCGCCCATTGCATAACCGCCTCCGTGTATCCATACCATGACCGGTTTTTTCAAGGCAGTTTCATCATCTGCCTTCCATATATTCAGGTAAAGGCAATCCTCACTCTGGTAATAAAGCGAACCGCCCTCGCTTATATCTTCCCCCTGGCGTGGACTTTTTCCGTTGTAGTATGCTTCATATATGCCATCATCCGGTAAATATTCCACGGGAGCTTTCCAGCGAAGATTTCCGACAGGCGGCTTACCCGTAAAAGGGATACCCTTATATGCAATGATATTTTCAGTTTTTCTTCCTACAAATGTGCCGTTTATGCACTTCACGGCAAGTGACTTGTCATAATTACCGTCAGTTATCTTCTTGTTCTCACCATACCCGGCTCTTACCTTCTTTTTTGCATCATCAAGAGCTTTTTGTTTCTCTTCTGTCAGAGCCGGTGTCATCAGGTCTTTAACGTCACTCATTTTTTTGTTTCCCTCCTTCCACTTCAGTTCACTTTCTCTCCGCAGATGAACACCTCTGATGGCTTGTTATGGCTGAAGCCCTCATGCTCTGCTGTAAGCAGATCGTTATCAAACACAAGGAAGTCCGCATCTTTGCCGGCCTCGATGGATCCCTTGCTATCCTCGATACCAAGCTGTTTTGCTCCGTTTATGGTATATCCGAGTATCATTTCTTCTATGCTCATCTGCTCGGCTGCAGGCGGATATGCCCCCTTGGTCCTGCTGTGTTCCAGAGCTTTTGTCTTATCGGTGATGTGGCGGGTCATTCCTACCTCCATCCCAAGGTAAGGGCTCCAGTTATCACCGAAGAATACCTCATCGCTTGAGAAAGTAACGGTAGCTCCGCTGTTCCAAAGGCTCTTGCAGCGGTACATGGAAAGTGCCCTCTTCTCTCCAAGCAGCTCACACCATGCCCTAAAAGGCTCTCCGCCCATGTTTCCCGCGTGCCACCATGGTGTATAATCGGCGAAGACCCCAAGCTTTGCAAAGCGGTTAATATCCGCATCATCCTGAATCTCCAGATGGGCACAGGTGACCTTCACATGATAGTCATCTCCCAGATTCCGTCTGGCAATTTCCACACCGTCCAGTATCGTGCGCGACGCACGTTCACCTACGGTATGTACATGAAGATCCAGCCCTGCCTCGTTAAGGAGCATGAGGAGCTCTGCAATTCCCTCTTTATCAAAGGTTGTAGCTCCCATTGCGCCGGTATCCTCATATGGTGTTACAAGCGCGGCAGTCTGTATCTTTAAAGTACCATCCATAAAGATTTTTAATGTATGAACCTTTAAGTGCTCCGTATCAAACTCACGCCGGAAACGCTTTGTCTCTTCTACTGCCTCCTTCATCTTTTCAGGCCTTGTGAGCACATAGCATCCGTCCACATAGACCGGAAGCCTTCCTTTTTTATCAAGGTCTCTTAAGTACGCATAGACACGCTCGTGAAGCTCGTTATGCTCCGGATATCCGGCATCAAAGACACAGCTCACTCCAAATCTTACAGAGTCTTTTATCCAGCGGGTTACAGCCGCTTCTATCTGCTCATCCGTAAGGCTCTTCAGATGATCAAAAAGGAACCGCCATGCTGCGGCTTCATATGCATTTCCGGTAACATGACCGTCTTTGCGCACATAATAGCTTAAGCCCGGAACTATATCCGGCGTTTCATCGGTTATCTGATGCTTCTCTAAGATCCTTGAGTTCACCCAGACGCTGTGCGCTTCCGATTCCAATATAAGCAGCTCACTGTCGGGGCATATTGCATCGAGTTCTTCCTTTACAATAGTCTCACCGTTTAAAAGATCGCGTTCCAATTCGAATCTGTACCGGTCAAGTCCGGGATTATCTTTCACATATTCAGCCATGAAATCCATGGCTTCCTTCTTATTTCTACACTCAACATATTTACCGAAATCCGTGTACTCGAATCCGACACCCAGACTTACATGTACGTGACTGTCAATGATACCCGGAATGATAAGCTTTCCGTTAAGATCCGTTACCTCACCCTCATAATCGGCAAGACCTGCCTCATCTCCCACATAGACGAATTTTCCGTCCTTCACTGCAAGAGCTGCTGCCTGCGGCATATCTTTATTTGATGTGAAGATTTTGGCATTTTTAATTATCTTATCCGCCTTCATAGCTGCTCCTTTCATAAATCTGTTAAGTTACTGGCACATTGTCATTTACTGTTTCCAAATCAACCGCGTTTTTCTTTCTTCTTTAATACAAAACCACTCAATATCGCAAATATCGAATATATTGCGCAGATCCACGGGAACCAGTTACCGGTAGCGCCATAAATTGTCTGCCTGCCTTCCTTCGGAATATCGAGATATATCATGCCCGTATGCACGTTCATAACGTTTTGCATATGCAAGGGTCTTCCGTATACATCATACAGAATTATATTGCCGTTTACCGGGTTTCTGAGTACTGAAAATCCACACTCGATGGCGCGGGCCTGGATCGCATAAGACGTAAAGTACTGGAAAGCCTTCCAATCAAATGACGGATTGATAAAGCTGTCGGCCTCCCTGCCATTATAAGCATATTTGTTTGAGGTGTAGTCGGCACAGATCAGATAAGTGTACTTCACGCCGTCAACTTCGATTACCGGCGTTTTTCCGTCTCCCTTTTCCGTATCCGGCTCCTCCACCACCGGCACAAGGTGATTCTTCAGATAGGTATTCAGCAGCTCGCCCTTGCTGCTTATAAAGTTCAGGGTATTCTTTGTCTTCCCGCCTTCCTCTTTCGGAAGTCTGAGTACAGGCAGCAGGATATTGATTCCGTTTTCCTTTGCGATGCCCTCAACCTGACCGATAAACGCTTCACAGTTTTCTTCCGGGCAGACAAAGGCGTCTTCGGGGAAGACTAACAGCGTCGACTCGTTCTGCACAGCCTGCCTTGCCCGTTCGGTGATGATATCTATGTTTGCCTGAAACATCTTTTCTTCATCCGTGCCTTCATACTGATCCATAATAGACGGATCACCGGTCAGCAGATTGAAGTTTTCCACGCTCGTGGCCACTCTGACTGTCTGGTCGGTCGTGGTGATCTTCTCGATATTCATCATGCCTGTGCCCGTAATGACAACCACAACCAGTCCATAGACGATCACATTGATGACAGTGTCCTTACGCAGCCCCTCTTCCCAGATATAATTGACGATACAGGAAAACAATGTCACAATGAACGATACACCGACCACGCCTGTTATGCTCGCAACCTGCATAAGCCCAATGTTCCAGAACTGGGATACCGAGAGCGAAGTCATCACGGATATAAACGGATTGTCAATGAAGAACTCCGCCACAGCCACAGTCGCCGGAAGCGAGTAGTAAGCGATGATTTTCCTTGCGCCAAAGTACCTGCAAAGGAAATAGACAAAGAAGAGGAACCACATTCTGATACCATTCAGGCTGCAGAACACCTGGTTCGATTGTTGATAAACCGTATCAATGGTATGGCAAATATCCATGCACAGATGCCTGTATTGAAAATGCCGTAAGAAAGCAGTGTCAGTATCAGTCCCAGAATTAACCAAAAATATGGATATTTCTCTTCAAACTTATTCATATGATTTCCTTTCTATTCGTGGATGTAGACCCACTCTCCGCCCACCATGGTTCCAAGCACGTGCGAATCCTGGATATGCTCCGGATCGCACTTGGTAATATCATCACCAAGTACCACCAGATCCGCTTCCTTCCCGACAGTAATACTGCCCAGCCTGTCATCACAAAGCAGCTGATAAGCCTCATTAATGGTAGTCGCTTCAATCATCTGTTCAATGGAAACACGCTCGTTTGCACCATGCAATGTATCCGGGCGTCCGGGGAGCTGACGTAACACGCCCTTCTGTATGCCGATAAGAGGATATGCCGGATTGGTAACGGGATAATCACTGGCAGAAGTCACTACCACACCGGCATCAAAGAAGGCCTTCATCGGAAGCTGATCTTCAGCACGTTCTTCTCCAAGGACAGCAACCATCATACCGAAATAATCCGGATCCATATCAAACCAGTGGGGATCTGTAGAAGCTATAACGTTTAGTTTAGCCATACGGGGTATATCCGCCCTGTCTACCACCTGAAGATGGGTTATGGCATCCCTGTAATCGTGAGGTCCTGTCTGCTCAAGTGCTTTTTCTATGGC
>JAILNV010000028.1 GCA_024691125.1 Lachnospiraceae bacterium
CATTTGCTTTTACAGAAGCAGGTGCAGATGCGATCATGATCCACAGCAGGAAAACAGATCCTTCCGAGATACAGGAGTTCATAGAGAAGTTCCGTGCAAAGGATAAAACAACACCTATTGTTCTTGTGCCGACTTCATTCAATTCCGTTACTGAAGAAGAATGGAAGGAACGCGGTGCGAACATCATTATCTATGCCAATCAGCTGATGAGGGCGCAGGTCCCGGCTATGCAGAAGGCAGCCGAACTGATCCTGGAAAACCACAGAGCACAGGAATGTGATTCAATGCTCATGCCGTTTAAGGATATCATACGGCTGATACCTGCCGAAATGTAATGTAGTATATCATTTTTATTCTTCTGTCATTCCGAACGAAAAAAAAATTATGAGGATTATAATGAAGCAGAATATAGTAACTTCGAAAGGCAGCTATAAGGAACTTGACAATTGGATACTTGCTTCAGAAATGAAGAAATTTCTTCTCGTATGTGATGATTCCATCAAATACCAGAAGGAGCTTGGTGAACATATATATGGGCTTAGAGATACATTGGGAGTTGAAGTTATTCCTTTCAGCAATTTTCAACCTAATCCATTATATGAAAACGTAGTCGATGGCGTTAAATTATTCAGAGATAAATGCTGTGATGGGATCATTTCTGTCGGAGGCGGTTCAGCAATGGATGTAGCCAAATGCATCAAACTATATTCAAATATGGAGGGAGACGGCAGTAACGGTAGTTTCCTTGAGCAGGAGTATATGCCTAATGATATTCCGTTCCTTGCAGTACCTACAACGGCAGGCACCGGTTCGGAAGCTACACGTTATGCTGTCATCTATTATGAAGGCAGAAAACAGAGCATAACAAGTGACAGCTTCATACCGGGGACAGTACTTATGGATCCTGACTGTCTATCTACTCTCCCTTCCTACCAGAAGAAGGCAACTATGATGGATGCCCTGTGCCATGCTATTGAATCATACTGGTCTGTCAACAGTACAGATGAAAGTAAGAAATACAGCCGTGAAGCAATCGGTCTCATTCTTGAAAACATGGTAGAATATCTTAAGGATGCTAATACGGAAGAAAGCCGTAAGAATATGCTCATTGCGGCAAATATTGCCGGAAAAGCCATAAACATAACCCAGACAACAGCAGGACATGCCATGTGTTATAAGCTTACCAGCCTGTTCAAAGTGGCTCATGGACATGCCGCAATCCTGTGTGATCGTGTGCTGTTCCCGTGGATGATTGAGAATACAGATAAGTGCATTGATTGCCGGGGAGAAGCATATCTTAAGAAAACTCTTGATGAGATAGGTCAGGCGATGGGATGTAAGGATGCATCAGAAGGTGCTGATAAATTAGTTTTGATATTTGATAAGCTCGGTTTATCTATCCCGGCAGCTTCACAAAAACAGTTCGAAGAGCTTAAGACAAGTGTCAATCCAGACAGGCTTAAGAACCACCCGATAAGGCTTGACGATAATATTATCGATGGACTATATCATGAAATATTGAGGTAAAACACTATGAAAGTTGAAAAACTTGTGGAAATAATAGAAGCAGATTTTTATGCAGGAGTTCCGGATTCACAGCTTAAGCCGTTGTGTAATTACTTAATGGATAAATACGGAATAGATCCGAAGCATCATATCATTGCAGCTAATGAGGGAAACTGTACAGCACTTGCAGCCGGTTACCATCTCGCAACAGGTAAGGTTCCTGTCGTATATATGCAGAATTCAGGTGAAGGCAATATTATCAATCCCGTTGCTTCCCTGCTTAATGATAAGGTTTATGCTATCCCGGTTGTATTCGTTGTTGGATGGCGAGGTGAGCCTGGCATACATGATGAGCCTCAGCACATTTATCAGGGTGAAGTTACAGTTAAGCTGCTTGAAGATATGGATATCAAGACCTTCGTCATAGGCAAGGACACTACAGACGATGAAGTAATAGCAGTTATGAAAGATTTCAGATCTGTACTGGCTAAGGGTAAAGATGTGGCATTTGTTATACGTAAAGGTGCATTGACAGATGCTCCTAAGGTTGAATATAAGAATGATAACAGTATGGTACGCGAAGAGATCATCCGACATATAGTTGCGGTATCCGGTGATGATCCGATCATATCGACTACAGGAAAGGCAAGCCGTGAACTTTTCGAAACACGGGTTGCTAATGGGCAGAGTCATAAGTATGATTTCCTGACGGTCGGTTCAATGGGACACAGTTCATCCATAGCGTTAGGAGTTGCTGTCAATAAACCGGATACTAAGATATGGTGTATCGATGGTGACGGTGCCGTACTTATGCATATGGGTTCCATGGCTGTTATAGGGGCAAATAAGCCGACTAATCTAGTTCATGTAGTGATCAACAACGGAGCACATGAGACTGTTGGCGGCATGCCTACGGTTGCCGGATCTATTGATCTTGTAGCTATAGCAAAGGCATGTGGATATCCGTATGCCATATGCGTTGATAATTTTGACGATCTGAATAAGGAACTTGCAGAAGCTAAGAAACGGAACGAACTGAGCTTGATAGAAGTAAAGTGTTCTATATGTGCAAGGGAAGATTTAGGAAGACCTACAACAACTGCTATCGACAATAAAGAAGGTTTTATGAAGTATTTGAAAACTCTGTAATTGTCTTCACACCATCCCTTCAAATACCACCTTATCACCTACATGGACTCTCCTTACACCCGGCTCTTTTTTCTGATTAAAGTTGAAGCTCAACATATAGCCTGTATCAAGATTCCAGTAATCCAAATACTCTTTGATCTGTTGTTCACCTTTCTCATTGTACCTGTCACCACGCCATATTTTTAATTCTACTATATAACGTCTTCCAAGGTAATGGATTACCAGATCCATCCGCTTATGATCCCTCGTCTGAGGTTCTATGTCGTAAGTCCCCGTTCCGTTGATTATAGCTGACACATAGGTAATAAACCGTTCCCTGCCTTCTTCTTCCAGGAACTTTTCTGTATTTTCCTTATGGATCCGGTTATGCTCTTTAATGAAATGATCCATAATCTTAGGAACATCAAGCCAGCCATCCGAATCTACAAAAGCAGACTTTATCTCGGAAGCCATCTGCTTCAGGTCATTATTCTTATCACTTTCTCCTATGAAATGAATATATAGCAGCATCTCGAAGATTCTGTTAAAAACAGCTACTGTATTATGATTGTTTCGTATAAAGCCATACATAAACAACTGCTTCTGTTCTTCATCATATGGAAGCCATGCCAGCGTTTCACCTCGAAGAAGTATATTTCTCAGCTTTCCTTTTAATTCGGGATAATTTATAAGCATTCCGGTCAGAGATTCAAAAAGGGGATTATCTGTTTCTGAAAGTAATGATTTGACAGCTTCTTCTACTCCATATTCGGTCCATGCTTCACATAGACTAAAAACATCCGGTACAAGCCTTGTATCAATAATCTGGCAGATACGGCTCACAAGGTACGGGTAACCATTTGTATACTCCCATATCTTTGCGGCAATCTTTCCTGTATTCATATCTGTATGATGATCTGAGTTATACTCATCCAGCATTTCTTTGATACCGTCTTCAGGCAGACGCATATCTATATTGAAATCAGCTGCAATATTAAACGGACTGTTGACCTTATGCTGATCCTCGGTGCGTATCTTGGATTTCAGATGTTTAACATCTGTTACACCCGCAAGAATGACCGAACGAAAGGTTTTATAATCGCTGTGTTTCTCTCTCTCAAGATATTGAAGCCGAAGCTGTGCTAAAAAATCAAGAAAAACCTGATTGTTTGTCGCACTGTCAACCTCATCGATTATCATTACTATTGGTTTGGAAGACTCTTCGCACCATTCATTCAATGATGAAAACAGTTCATCAAGAACTGCCTCATCTTCCTTTCTTGTTATATATTCTTTCAATTCATTTACTACATTCGAAGATATTCCGGCAGCTTCGGCCTTTTTTATTACATTCCTAGAAAATGCCTTAACGAAAGCTTCTTCTGATCTAAATCCTGCTCCACTTATACCCTGAAAATCAAGACTTAAAACGCAATAATCATCAAGTAGAACCTTCTCTAACGCATCCAGAGTCGTCGTCTTACCATACTGCCTCGCACGGTTAATTACAAAATACTTACCGGCATCAACAATCTTTTTTATTTCTTTTACTCTGTCGGTAATATCAACCATATAGTGTTTTGAAGGAATACACACCCCGATTGTATTAAACTCTTTCAATTCCTATCACCGTATCTTATGCTTTAATGCCAGATATTTATTATGCGTATTATAACATCATATCTATACTTGTTCCACTAAAACCATAATTAAGGAAGGCGTACTCTTTCAGATCTTGCAACTCGTGGAAGCCATAAAGATGCCGTATTAAATGAAATTGTCTCTGTATATGAATGGTTTTCAAATATTTTAATTCTATTTCCGGAATCGAAGTATATCCGTATTAATGATATGGCAAATGATTCGCAGAGAGATTTTTTCAGGAATGTCCTTCAGTACTTTGATACCGGAATTAACGAATTAAAATCGCAACAAAGAGGCATGGATATTGATAAATTATTTGAAAATATTCCTCATGCCGATGCAGAACAGTTAAAGGTTCAAATTTCAAATACTGCAGGACAGCATCCATTTGATATAAGAATCGTAACTATTCAGGTACACCCTGAAAACTTATAGTAAAATCGCTGAAATTTAAATTTGTATTATTTAATCCAGCATGATTTTCAGTGGATAACCACATTGCATGATTTAATGGTTTTTTCATTCTGTGGATAACGACCATCAGATTATAGAAATCTGAATCTATCGATCAAAAATTCCGCGGTTTTGCATGATAATCATTTGCCGAAAACTCATTTTAAAGCCAGTTATCCACAGTCATTTTGACGAATGCCCTTCGTGCCATAAGTAGCGTGAATACGCTGTTTTTGGTATAATCTAACCATAGGATTTCTATGGAAGGAGGGTGATGTCATTGGAAGAAATAGTTGAAACATTGTTAAGAAGGCTCGAAGAAAAAGATGCTATAAATGCTTCTCTTCAAAACACTATTTCTTCACTTCAAGGTACTATCGATACAATGGCATCGACCATTGAGGAATTAAATAA
>JAILNV010000056.1 GCA_024691125.1 Lachnospiraceae bacterium
CATGTGGCTCACAGGGTTTGATGTTCCAGCCATGTCTACCATGTATATCGATAAACCAATGAAGGGTCATACGTTGATGCAGGCCATAGCCCGAGTGAATCGAGTATATCCGGACAAAGAAGCCGGACTAATTGTTGACTACATAGGTATGGCAGCAGAATTAAAGCTCGCGCTCAACCAATATACTCAGAGGGACCGTGATAAGGTTCCGGATCTGCAGGCGGCGTATGGGGTATGCATGGCTAAGTTAGAGGTTATGCGGGACTTCTTCCATGAGTTTAATTACAATGAATTTTTTGGCGATTCAGACGTAGGTCGATTGAAGACTATAGCGGATGGAGTGAATTTCGCTCTTGGTTTTGAAGCGGACGACAAAAAGTCATTTATTGTAGAGGCTACTGCGTTAAGTCAGTCAGAAACTCTATGCCGGAGTCTGCTGGATGAGCACGATAAGAAGGAAATAGAGTTCTTTAAGTGTGTAAAAGCGGGATTATGTAAATTAGATGGGAATGGAAAGGTAACAGCAAACGAGGTTAATGCACGTATTCTTAAACTTCTGGAGCAGGCTATTGAACAGGACGGTGTAATAAATATCTTTGAGGAGGCAGGAAAGAAGAATCCGGAGATTTCCATTCTTTCAGAAGAATACATGGAACAGGTCCGGAAGATGAAACACAAGAATATTGCAGCAGAAATGTTGCGGAACCTGCTTGCGGATAACATCAAAGTATTCGCCCGGACGGGTGTTGTAAAAGCGCAGCTATTCTCAGAGAAGATGCAAGGGGTCCTAAAACAGTACAATAACCGGATGATAACCAGTGCTGAGGTTATAGAGGAACTGCTGAATCTGTCCAAGGAAATGACAGAAGCTTACAGGGCTGGTGATGAAAAGGGTCTAAGTGTAGAAGAGCTGGCATTCTATGATGCTCTTGTAGCGGATCCCGAGGTACTTCGTAATATGAAGGAACCGGTACTTGTAGAGATGGCACACGAGCTGACGGATCTTATCCGACGCAGCCGTACAGTTGACTGGGATAAGAAAAAATCGGCACGTGCCTATATGAGGACACAGGTCAAGCATCTGCTCCGCAGATATAAATATCCACCAGAGCAGGCAAGGAGTGCGATTGATATTGTTATTAAACAGGCGGAGCTTATGAGCGCCAATATGGCAAGTTGAGGAAAGGAAGAGATATGGAACTGGACAAGCTTACCCTATTGGTAAAGAGACAATCACCAATGCATTTTCGGGATATATGTGCCGCTCTCGAAGTAGTTTCTGATGAACTGATGTATACAAAGGCCGCTCTGTCTAATGATCTGATCAAGGCCCAGAACAGGGATAATTTTGCATTAGCGAGAGAAATACTTGATGCGCAGGAAGCGCTTACAGAATATATGTCATCAATATGTAATTATCTGGAACAGTATATGGAGAATGAACCGGATACAGAAGATGATGCTGATCTAGTAGAGGAATATGATCAGGATGAGAAGATAGACTATAGTTTATATAAGATGGACGATACGGTAGAGTATCCATTAAAGGATACTCCCGTAACTTTTAAGAGGCCGGCTGGTTTTTCTTTGTCGGGTGTTCTATATAAAGTATCTACCTGGAGAATGATGCTGAGTCAAACGTGTAATGTACTATATAAGAAAGATCCCAATATAATTCTTGAAATGGTAGCAGAAAAACGTGAACGAGGTAAAAGGCAGGTTAAGATGTCAAGAAACAAGAATGACATATATAGCCCTGCGCTAATTAAGGGATCTGATATATGGGTTGAAACAAATCGAAGCGCATCTGAAATACGCAGAATGATGATAACACTGTTTGAGAGATATGGGATTTCTGTGGATGATGTAAAAGTATATTTTAGCAGAGATTATACTGAACTACATAAGAATGATAATAAATAAAATAGCAAGGATGGTATTACATCATGGGAGAAATTATACCTTTTAAGAAACTGATAAACAAAAAAACTGTACAGCATGGGTTCCTGGATTTTGATAAGATCGATCACTATTTAGATATGCTGGATATCCAAAGAGGGGTCTTGACCGAATTACATATTTTGACAGAACGCTTTTTGCGAGATTTAGGGTTTCAGCCTGAGCTGTTTGAGTTGGATGATAATACTATCAGACGGTCTATATCCGCGGATCTCGTAGAGTATATGGAAGGTGGAGAAGAGAGCCTTGATGTTTGCTATAAGGCTACTATTGATGGAGTGGAGTATCGTACTCTTGCTTCATCCATGGCTGATGGTGAGAACGTGCAAATGGATATTGATTTTTTTAAGTTTGCTGATGGGGAATGGTTATCCTATATGGGTAATGATTCATGGAGCAGAGGACCTGGAGCAGATTTTTTCTAAATGGCCCTATGTCAAGATTTGAAAATGAGAGAGAGAGAAAGATATGGCTGAAATAAAATATGAAATTGAAAAGGAACTCGGTGTTTTATCCACATCTGCTAAAGGTTGGACGAAGGAATTGAATCTTGTTTCCTGGAATGGTGGGAAAGCAAAATACGATCTCCGTGATTGGGCGCCAGAGCACGAGAAAATGGGCAAAGGTGTAACCTTGACTGAAGAAGAAGCGAAGAAGCTGTACGAGATATTAGGCGGATTATTTAAATAAGTAGTTGCAGATTAATAGAAAAAGAAACAATAGGGGATCACGAGAAGATTTCGTATAAAGCGTTGGAGCAACTTACACGCTACAGGCTCAAGATACAGTTATCAGATTACAAAAATGATAAAGAAGAACCTCAAAACAGTAGTACATTTTGACGGCAAGGAGACAGCATGATTCTTTACTTCAGTGCTACAGGAAATACGGCATTTGTAGGCAATGAACTGGCGAAAAGACTGAATGATAAGGCGATTAATCTGCTGAGCCGGATTAAGGCGAAAGACTATACGCCGATTCATTCGG
>JAILNV010000063.1 GCA_024691125.1 Lachnospiraceae bacterium
GGATGCGATACGATAATTGTTTAAATCCATGAGATATGTTATATTTAAAGCGTATTTCATGGATTTTCCATTATAAATCCAAAACAGTGAAAAATACGAAGTATTTATGATTTTATTATCGGAGGAAGAAGTAATGGAGCAGAATACGGAAAAAACAGTAAAAAAGAACTCCTGGATAGGTCCTCTCATAATCGGTATATGTATTATGGGAAGCTGTGCAGCTCTGGCTTTCGGGCTTATGCATTTTAGATCAAGGAGTGAGCATACGATAGCAGCAACGGGAAGTGCAAGTGTTGATTTTGAGGCAGATACCATTATCTGGAGGGGATCCTATTCCGCATGGGCGTATTCATCTAAGGATGCATACAAGAAGATAAGTAAGGATGCAGATCTTATAATGGACTACCTTATCGATAATAATATAGAAGAGAATGAGATAGTATTCAATTCGGTTGATATTACGAGAAATTATAAGGATAACTATGATGCGAACGGTAATTATATAGGAAGTGAGCCTAACGGATATACCCTGACACAGAGTGTGACCATAACCTCCGGTAATGTAGAAAATGTAGAGTGGATATCAAGGGATATATCAAGTCTTCTGGATGAAGGGATTGAGCTTACATCAGGATCACCGGAATATTACTATTCAGATCTTGATGCGCTGAAGCTTGATCTTATTGACAAGGCATCCGAAAATGCAAGGGACAGGATAGAGATAATAGCAAAAAATGCAGATGCGGATTTAGGGAAGCTTAAGAATTCAAATCTTGGAGTATTTCAGATAACTGCCAAGAATTCAGGTACGGGAAGCTATTCCTATGACGGTGCGTTTGACAGCTCATCCAGATATAAAACCGCTACGATCACGGTCAGGCTTGAGTATGATCTTAAATAAACAGTTACTATGATTTTATGGAGGATACTATGCTGGAAACAGGAACGAAAGCACCGGAATTCACACTTCCGGATCAAAATGGAGAGATGCATTCATTATCAGAATACAGAGGACAGAAGGTAGTGCTGTATTTTTATCCAAAGGACAATACTTCTGGATGTACCAAACAGGCCTGCGGCTTTGGCGAACTCTATCCGCAGTTTAGGGAAAAAGGAGCTGTTGTACTCGGAGTCAGTAAGGATTCTGTAGCATCTCATAAAAAATTTGAAGAGAATCACGGACTTCCGTTTACACTACTTTCGGATACGGAGCTTGAGGTTATAAAGGCTTATGACGTCTGGAAGGAAAAGAAGAATTACGGTAAGGTTTCTATGGGAGTTGTCCGTACAACATATCTTATAGATGAAGAAGGTATTATAATAAAGGGGATGGATAAGGTCAAGGCGGCGGATAATCCCAAACAGATGCTTTCAGAGATTTGATATAATCTGTATATATCATCGGTTTAAATTCATGTAACTATGGCCGCAGACTGTTTTTGAGGGGGCAATACATATTATTCAGGAGGAACAGATATGTCCAGAACGGTTCTTTGTTACGGAGATTCAAATACCTACGGTTATGTGCCGGAAACCGGAATGAGATATCCGGTAAATGTCCGATATCCGGGAAGGCTTCAGATGCTTCTTGGAAATGACTATAATGTTATAGAAGAAGGATGCAACGGAAGGACAACTATCCACGATGATCCTGTGGAGGGATGGAAGAACGGTCTTGATTATTTAAGGCCCTGCCTTAATTCGCATAAGCCTGTGGATATTATTGTTCTGATGCTTGGAACCAATGACCTTAAGACGGTTTTTCATTCCAATGCAGAGCTTATCGCAGACGGGGTAGGAGTACTTGTTGATGTAATAAAGAGCTTCAGTATGGAGAAACAGGAATTTATTCCCAAAATAATCCTTGTATCGCCGCCTCAGATAGGAGAAGGAATAAAGTCATCACCGTTTTACGGAGCATTCGATGAAAGGTCGGTGGAAGAGTCAAAGAAGTTCCATCTTCATTATGAATATATTGCGGAACAGAAAGAATGCGTATTCTTTGATGCGGCTAAATACATAAAGCCTTCGGAGTATGATTCACTGCATCTGACGGCAGAAGCCCATGTAGTCCTTGCAGAGAAGCTGTCAGATCTGATAGTGGATGTAAGCCTGCAGAGAATACGATAAGGTTTACTATTGATATCTGTATCTTAACATATGTTTAGCAGGAGGATGATCCATGCCACCCGGAGCAGGAAGACATGGTGGCCCGGGAGGGCATTATATGACCGATGAGGAGCTTGCAAGAGCTCCGAAGATAACGGCAGAGCTTGTAAAAAGAGTCTTTTCATATCTAAAGCCGTATTGGAAGCAGCTTATTTTAGTTCTTCTCTGTATAGCGCTTTCTTCTGTTGCCGGACTCATGCCTTCTATCCTTACGGGTAAAATAATAGATGAGGGTCTTATCGGCAGGGATTTAAAGCTCCTTATCATATATATAGCGGCGTCCTTTATGGTTACGCTGTTTGCAAGTCTCATAGGTGTTGCGGAAAGTTATATCAATAACTGGATAGCTCAACATATAACCTTTGATATGCGAAATATGATGTACAGTCATCTGCAGCATATGTCGCAAAGGTTTTTCACGTCCAATAATCAGGGAGATATTATTACACGTATGACATCGGATATTGACGGAGTGGAATCCGTTATCACGAATACGTTCAAGAGTATTCTGTCCAATTCGATAACTCTTATTTTTGCCCTGACAGCCATGTTTCAGAAAAACTGGATACTTGCCATCCTGGGTATTGTTGTGATACCGCTTTTTGTCATACCAACAAGACGTGCAGGCAGGACGAGATGGACACTTACCAATGAAGCCCAGGCCTGCAATGATGAGGTTAACGGCATCCTGAATGAAACACTTTCGGTAAGCGGGCAGCTGCTTGTGAAGCTGTTTGGAAAAGAAGATGAAGAATATGAAAGATACCGAAGTGTTAACAATAAGATGATAAAGCTTAATATCCGTGAGCGCATGGCGGGAAGATGGTTCTTCATGGTTCTTCAGACTGTGACCAATATAGGTCCCATGCTCCTGTATTTGGTAGGCGGTATCCTTATGATGAAATATGACCGTACACTGACGGTTGGTGATATCACGGTACTTGTGGCATTGCTTGGAAAGACGTATATGCCTGTAAACAGCCTGCTTAATATTCAGGTTGACTGGATGAGGGCAATGGCTCTGTTTTCAAGGATATTTGCATATTATGATATGGAGGTTGAGATAGAGGATCCGAAACAGCCGATGGTTCTGCCGAAGACGACAGGAGAGGTAGAGTTTAAGCATGTGGATTTTTCTTATGATAAAGAAAGACAGATACTTAAGGATGTGAGCTTTAAGTTAGAGGCCGGTAAGAGCATGGCAATTGTGGGACCTTCAGGTTCAGGTAAAAGTACGATTATAAATCTTATCCCGAGAATATATGATGTATGCGAAGGGTCTGTCCTGTTTGACGGAGTGGATGTTAGGAAGTTAAGCCTTAAGCAGCTTCGGAAAAACGTGGGAGTGGTGTCTCAGGAGACATATCTGTTTAACGGAACAATAAGGGATAATCTGTTATACGCTTCACCCAATGCCACAGAGGACGATATGATAGAAGCCTGTAAGAAAGCAAATATATATGATTTTATACAGAATCAGGAGAAGGGACTTGATACGATGGTCGGAAACAGGGGTCTTAAGCTTTCAGGTGGTGAGAAACAGAGGATATCAATAGCCCGTGTACTGCTTAAGGATCCAAAGCTCCTTATCTTTGATGAAGCCACTTCGGCGCTTGATTCCATATCAGAGCAGAAGATTCAGGATGCGATAAATCCGATAATTAAGGAAAGGACATCCATTCTGATAGCACACAGGCTGTCAACCATACTTGCGGCGGATATGATATATGTGCTTGAAGACGGAGAGATAGTAGAGAGCGGACAGCATAAGGAGCTGGTAAGGAAAGGAGGAGTATATACCGAGCTGTATGAGACACAGTTCAGACAGGGAGAGCCCGGTGAGAATTCCGGTGATTACGGGATGGCACCGTTTCCCAGTGATGAATATTAAGTGAATAGTTACGTGAATATTATGAAATAGTCTTTGCTGTATAAATGGGTTTAAATATATAACAGATATGAATGACAGAAAAATGTCGAAAAGGAGAAAAGATGGAGCGTGAAATATCAATAACTGAAATAGAAGGAATAAAGATCGGACAGGTAGAAGATGCTGTTGCGGGAACAGGCTGTACCGTGTTGATCAGTGAAGAGGGTATGCGGACAGGTATTGATGTAAGGGGTGGCGGTCCTGCATCAAGAGATTCAAGACTTCTTGATCCGCTGACAGCAGCACAGTTCGTGCATGCCGTAGTTCTGGCGGGAGGAAGTGCATTCGGATTGGGTGCCGCAAACGGTGTTATGGATTACCTTGAAGAACATGATATCGGATTTGATGTTGGTGTTACGAAGGTTCCGCTTGTAGTACAGTCCGATATTTTTGATCTTACGGTAGGTGATAAGTCTGTAAGGCCGGATCATGATATGGGATATGAGGCTGCAAGACTGGCTATGGAAGCGCCTAATTACAGAGACGGAAACTATGGTGCAGGGTGCGGAGCAACCGTAGGTAAGCTTGCCGGAATGGAAACATGCATGAAATCAGGCATCGGAAGCTATGCCATAGAACTTGGTTCTCTTAAGATAGGAGCGATCGTGGCCGTAAATGCACTCGGAGATATCTATGACTGGAAAACGGGTAAGAAAATAGCCGGCTTGCTTGAAACGGACGGAGAAAGCTTCCGTGACAGTATTTCTCTTATGAAGGAGAGTATAGATGTTCACGAGAACAGATTTGTGGATAATACAACAATAGGAGCCGTTATCACAAATGCCGTATTTAATAAATCGCAGCTTTGCAAGCTTGCCGGAATGACGCATAACGGATATGCAAGGTCGATACGGCCTGTCCACACAACAGCAGACGGTGACAGTATTTACGCTATTTCCGTAGGTGATGTAAGTGCAGACCAGGATCTGGTGGGAACACTTGCGGCAGATGTAATGAGCGAGGCTATAAAACGGGCGATATACAGTGCGGAAAGTGCTTATGGATTTACAGCTGCGAGAGATTTAAGGCAGTAGAAGGAATGGATCATAAATATATATCTGTAAATGAATATCTGAAAGACAGATATGGTGAAAAGGTATATAAGCTTTCAATAGATGCCGGTATGACATGTCCGAACAGGGACGGTACTATAGGTACAGGAGGATGTATTTTCTGCTCAAAAGGAGGATCGGGGGATTTCACATTCGGGGATGATAAGCGGTATTCATGCAGCGCAGATGATATAGTCCGCCAGCTTGAGAAAGCTAAATCTCTCATTGTGAAAAAATCAGGATGCCGGAAATATATTGCGTATTTTCAGGCTTTTTCAAATACTTATGCATCTACAGAGTATTTAAGAAAAGTATTTTATGCCGCAATAGAACAGCCTGAGGTAGTGATATTATCGATAGCGACAAGGTGTGACTGTATATCCGATGAGGTTCTTATGCTGCTTAAAGAACTCAATGAGATTAAGCCGGTATGGGTGGAAATGGGACTTCAAAGCGTGCATGCAGCCACTCTTTCATATATAAAATGCGGATATACGTATGAGCAGTATGCAAAAAGTGTATACAGATTAAATGAAGCGGGAATTGATGTTATTGCCCATCTGATACTTGGAATTCCGGGCGAAACGGAGAGCATGATGCTTGATTCTGTTGACAGGACATGTTCACTTCCGATACAGGGCATAAAGCTTCAGCTTCTACATGTTCTTAAAGGTACAGAGCTTGCCGATATTTATAAAAAAGAACCGTTTCATATCATGAGCATGGAGGAATACTGTTCTTTGGTAGTAAAGTGCATAGAGCATATACCTTCGGATATTATCGTACACCGTATGACAGGAGACGGTCCGAGAAGGCTTCTTATTGAACCAAAGTGGAGTACGGATAAGAAAAGGGTGCTTAACACACTTAAGCATATGCTCAAAGAGGAAATACCGCAGATATGATAACTACATATGAATAATACGGAACAGTCCGGAATCCGGTTCCTCACGTTGTGCAAGCAGCAAAGGCCTGGTTCCGAGCTTATCCGTTACATAATCAAGAGCCATTTTTTTATCTCCGTCTGTCATTTCCCTGAATGGATCGTCAAGCACGACAAAATCACCCGGAACAAACAATGCCTTTATTATCTCGATCATACGTCTTCTACCGATATTCAGATCTCCTACCGGTTTATTCATTTCTTCATCGGTAAAGAAACGCGAAAGCTCATCAACTGCGCCACCCTTAGAGGCAGTCCTGTGAGCTTTTTTTACATTCCATATGGCGTTTTTCTTAAGATTAAGGCTTTCTTCCTGAGGTACATAGGTAGTTTTGAGAGTCGGATACTTGTAATCTCCCATCCGGCTGACTTTGCCGGAATCGGGCTTTTCCACTCCCATGAATATTTTTAGAGCAGTTGTCTTACCGCTGCCTTTTGGTCCCACAAGGGCATAACATTTTCCATCTTCAACAGACAGATTGAAATCATTAAGAGCCTCTGCATCTTTGTATGATTTATATATATGTTCAAGATATATTGTCATAAATCCTGCCTCGAATCTATTTATTATAGAAAACGGGTTTATTTCGTTTACTATAGCTATTTTGATGTATAGAACTTTCTTACCACTTCTTCAGCCGGTTTGGCATAAATGTTATATCCTTTATCGGAGAGAGCGTTTCCTGAAGGATACAGCTTAATGCTCCAGTCCCATAGGAAGAAACCTCCGACAAAATCACGTTTGTCACAGGCTTTAAACATGGTATCGTACCATCTGGCCTGTTCATTGGCAGCAGGCTCGCCGGGCAGTGTCCAGTCATTTGGAACGTTCATGGATCCTTTAGTGGATTTACAGCCGGCTTCTGCAAAGAAGAAGGGTTTATTATACTTCTTTACAACCTTTTCTATCCTGTCAAGCTGTGTATCCCAGTCGTTTATGGGATAGTATCCGCTGGAGCATATGTAATCGACACAGTCCCACCAGGTAACATTATCTTCCTGATATTTATCTGTATTATAGGTTACCGGACCATGATATAGTTCTCTGATACCTTCGATAACGTCACGCCACTCCTCCTCACGGTGCTCAGACTGCACCATTTCACAGCCGGCTATGAACATATCGACAGAACTTTCCTCAGCCAGGGTTGCATAATGAAGCTGGAAATCCCTGTATGCCTTAAACCATACAGACCATTTTGGCTCACAGGGAACATCCTTATCAAAGAAGCATATATGAGCCCTCCAGGTTCCGTTCTTGCAGTTGACTGTAGGTTTAAGCGCTGCCTTTAAGCCTCTGTCATGGATATAGCGGATCATCTCCTTAAGTTCATCATCCGTAAGGTTTGCAGGTGACGTATAGTCGATTTCCTGAGACTGTGGTGTGTCCTGTAATCCGTTGGGTACAAGTATTATATAATTGGCACCTGTCCTTTCTATCAGCTTGTCAATGCTTGTATAGGCCTGCTTTTTTGTGAATTCACCTGCACCGGCGAATGCGCCGTAGGTCACTCCCTTAATATATTCCATGATATGCTCCTGTCTGAAATCCGTTGTAATGCTTCTGCTTTTCCATAGATATGAAGGAATTTCTCTTAAAATATAACAGTTATCGGAAGCAGTTTCAATTGTTTCCGATAACTGTATGGTTTTGATATGTTATTTCAGGATACTGAAAGGCTTTTACGTATACCTGACACCGGAGTCTCTTTACCGTCTTTCTCCGGAATCGCGGTATTCTGGTTTTCTACAACCCTGATAGTCTTCCATTTACCCTGTCTGTATCTTATTATGCTTGCAATACCTGTTATGAACCAGGTAAGAGCTGTTGATAACCATATACCCCATTTGCCGACAGCCGGTATAAGTATGAGGGTGTTTGAGAAGATTATACGTCCGGCTACTTCCACACCTCCGTTTATCATTGAATACACGGCATCGCCTGCTCCGTTAAGGAGAGATCTTATCACATATATGATACCGAGGGCAAAATAGAACCAGGAGGTTATCTTAAGTGCCTGTGTTCCGAAGACGATAACGTCTGCATCGGAAACAAATACTCTCATGATATTTTCCCCAAAGGCATAGAAGATGATCAGCATAAACAGGCTGAAGCCCGCGACCAAAAGCACCGATCTGACAAGAGCGCGTTTCACCCGGTCAAGCCTGCCTGCGCCCATATTCTGTCCCGTAAAGGTTGAAAGAGCCATGCCGAGGGAGTTAAAGGGCTGCTGTACCAGCTGTTCAATACGTGATGTTGCGGTAAATGCAGCTACAATCATTGAACCGAAGGTATTGACAACACTCTGGAGGGCAACACAGGATATCGCTATAAGTGAAGACTGCATGGCAAGAGGAATACCCAAACGGTAACATTTGGCGGCAAGTTTTGCATCGTAATGCATTTCGTCCTTATGTATACAGAAAAACGGGTTCCTGTGCAAAGCGTACATAAGGCTTCCGACGGCTGATATAACCTGAGCGATGATAGTCGCATAAGCCACTCCCCGTACTCCAAGGTCAAACTGTATTACCAGGATAAGATCCAGAACTACATTTACAAGGCTTGCGAAGATCAGAAAATACAGAGGTGTCCTACTGTCTCCAAGTGCTCTTAATATAGAAGAAATACAGTTGTAGGCCGCAACTGCAAGTATTCCTCCGCAGGCTATCTGCATATACGCAACGGCATCATCCAGTATATCCGAGGGTGTATGCAGCCATGTAAGTACCGGTCTCGCAAGGATTATTCCAATCAGTGACATGATAAGTCCCGTTACAGCTATTATGTAGATAGAGTTAAATATCGCCCTTCGTACTCCTGCCTCATCACCTGCTCCGAAATGCTGTGATATTACCACACCTATACCGCCAGTAAGTCCCAGGCATAGTGAAAAGAACAGGAAATTAAGGGATGCCGTTGCACCGACTGCCGCAAGAGCACCTGCACCGACATATTTTCCGACAACTATCGAATCCACCATATTGTAAACCTGCTGAAATATGTTTCCTATAAGCATCGGAACGGAGAAGCTTATAAGGAGCCTGAATTCATTGCCTGTTGTCATATCTTTAACAAAGCTTCTGTTCATGTTATACCTCCCTTAATTGTAAATTGTTGTTTTATGAGTGTAGACCAATATACACAGGAATGTTATAATAAAACATCACGTTTATAGAATAAATCTATCAAAAAATCGATTATTCACGATAAATACATAGAAAGGCATAGAATATTTTTCAGATACGATCATGAACTACCTGTATGAATACTCCGATATTTTAAATACCCCCTATGAAACATTCGCATTTGATACGCTTGTTAATGACTTTCCCGTACGTCCGCATTTTCATCCCTATGTTGAGATACTGTATATGACAGAAGGCAGTATGTTTGCTGCTGCCAATGAGAAGGAATATTATATTAAGGAAGGAAATATGCTGGTGTTCTTTGGAGATACGCTGCATTCCATGTATGCGAGCAGCATCAAAAGAGCAGTATTTGTGGGTATTAAATTCGATCCGTCAAGACTTGCCGTCAATACGAATTTTACACCAAGGCTTCAGACACTTCTAACCGTGGCAAGGAAGCAGAACGCAAGGATATGCTTTCTTCCCGAAGAGAGCGGTCTTCATGATAACGGTCTTTTCTTTAAGGGATGTGAGGAGGAATTAAGGAAAAAGGATATCGGCTTTGATATTATGGTACATGCCAGATTATGCCTTCTTATGACCATGCTTATAAGGATCTGGCAGAAAGAGGGCATCGACTTCTCCAAAGTATCGGAATATGTATCGCGCGAGGAGCTTTCACTGCAGAATATAATCGAATATATCGATCTGCACATTGATGAGAATCCAAGGGTTGAAGAGCTCGCAAAAAGATGTAATATGAGTTATTCAAATTTTGCACGGTGCTTTAAGGAGATGTACGGACGGTCCTGCAAGGAGCATCTTGAGATGCTGAGGGTTGAACGGGCGGAAGAGATGCTTAAGTTCACGGATCTTAGCCTGAATGATATAAGCCAGGAGCTGGGATATGCGGATCAGAGTCATTTTACCAGGGCATTCAGGAAGCATAAGGGTATGACTCCCGGTAATCTGAGATAGAAATATATTAGTGTGACTTTTATCGGACTGATTAAATAATGAGCCATGATAGAATCCTTTCAGAGCCGCTAATAAAAGGCTTAACAACAGATCCCGTAAGGGAAACGAAGGAGGCTGCCATGGATTATATCATCGTTGAGACCATTATCATTTCTGCCGCGCTTACGGGAGCGGTAATTAAGGCTTTACAGCTTATTGTACTGGAGATAACGGAGGATATAAGGGAAATACTGTAATTTGAACAGCTCCTTAGAACATTAATTACTAACCGTATTGCAGGAAGTATGGTATAATGTTTTGCAACAGGTTTAAATATGCCAATGTGATTATGAAGGAGGAGTATAAATATAATGAAAACAAGGGTGGCTATGATCTTTGGTGGTAAGAGTGTTGAACATGAGGTATCTGTAATATCGGGTATTCAGGCAATTCTTTCCATGGATACGGATAAATATGAAGTGATTCCCGTTTACATGACTAAGAAGAACGAAATGTATATAGGAGAGGATATCGGTAATATAGAGGCTTATAAGGATATAAACGCACTTCTTAATAAATCCCAGAGAGTAATAATGGTAAATGAAAACGGACGGGTTAAGCTGATGCCGTTTCCTTTTAAGAAGTTCGGGAAGAATATTGAGACTGAGATAGATATAGCATTTCCCGTGGTTCACGGTACCAATGTTGAGGACGGAGCCTTCCAGGGATATCTTAAGACTCTGGGAATCCCGTTTGTTGGCTGTGACGTGACTGCATCCGCAATAGGTATGGATAAATTTATAATGAAGGCAGTGCTTAAGGAAGGTGGTGTTCCGGTTCTTGATGCAAAGCTGTACACATTATCGGATTATGCGGATATGGAAGCACTGCTTGACAGTGTGGAAAAGGAAATAGGTTATCCTGCCATTGTAAAGCCGGTTAATTTAGGATCAAGTGTTGGAATAAGTGTTGCAAAGAACAGAATTGAGCTGACCAATTCAATAGATGATGCTTTCAGGTATGCTACCAAGGTACTGGTTGAACATGCAATTACCAGACTCAGAGAGATCAACTGTGCGGTACTTGGAGATGAGAATGAGGCTATTGCTTCCGAGTGTGAAGAACCGCTCCATACCGAAGACATATTAAGCTATGAAGATAAGTATGTCAGCAATGCCAAGGGTGGCGGCAGTAAAGGTATGGCAAGCGTGTCAAGAAAGATTCCGGCAGAGATATCTGCGGAATTAAGGGAAGAAATAAGAAAGATGGCGGTCCGCTCATTTAAGCTGCTCGGATGTAACGGTGTTGCCAGGATCGATTTTATGATCGATGAAGAGAATGACCGTCTGTACTTTAATGAAATAAATACTATTCCCGGTTCATTGTCGTTCTATTTATGGGAACCTGTCGGTGTTCCGTATAAGGAGCTTTTGACACGAATGATCGATCTGTGCCTTAAGAGATCCCGTCAGGAAGAGAGTCTTACATTTACATTTGATACGAATATTCTCAATTCGGCAAGCTTTGGAGGTTCCAAGGGAGGATCCAAGCTGTAATCAGAGAACAGATAAGATATGTAACTACACCTGCAGATGTATATTAACTGTATATCCACAGGTGTATTTTCTTTTAACAAGATTTGACAAAGAAAAAGGCAAAATATAAGAAGTCATG
>JAILNV010000096.1 GCA_024691125.1 Lachnospiraceae bacterium
AAAGATCATGAAAAAAAGGGTCTTTACTGTAACAGTGATCATATGCAGTTTTTTAGCCATGCTTATAATAGATATATTCTCTCTTGATATATCAACCATTACCCTTTTATTGATAGCCGCCCTGTCCGGGCTGATTTTTACAAGGTTCAGTGATAATTTCGGAAACAGTAAAAAAAGCGGACAAAAATAAGAGTGAGGTAATAATGACATGATATATCTTGAATTGTTATGGGGATTTATAAAAGTCGGAATGTTTTCCTTTGGTGGCGCCTATGCAGCCATCCCGCTTATACGGGAGGTTGTTTTGTCATACGGATGGTTAGATGACAATGCTTTGTCTTATATGATAGCCATAAGCGAAAGTACCCCGGGACCCTTGATGATAAATGTGGCTACCTATGTGGGAAGTACGGTAGCAGGATTACCGGGAGCGACAGTATCCACAATAGCTGTGGTCATCCCACCCTTTTTAGTGATCCTTATCATAACTGTCCTTCTGAAAAACCTGCTTGAAAATAAATATATAAAAGGAGCTCTGGAAGGACTAAAGCCCTGTATTTCAGCTATAATCCTTGAGACCGGCTTTCTAATGATAATAAACAGCTGTTTTAATATGTCCTCATCATTTTCAGCAAATATTAAAGATATTCTTTTGATCCTTCTGCTTTTTACAATTTTTTACGGAGTAAGGATAATTCTGAAAAAAAAGCTTTCTCCAATATCCCTTATCATAATTTCAGCCCTTTTAGGTCTGCTGATCTTTTGATCTTAGGGGAGACGGAGTCATTCTATTGTATATGAATTTGAGTTTATAGCCATGCCTATAAACATTCCCATCATCATTCCCATTAGCGGAGTCACCAGCCTTGTTTCATAAATAAGACCGGGGAATATAATATCTATGAGAAGTCCGATAACATATCCTATGGCCATAGGTATGAGTATACTTGGTTTACCCTTCTTGCCTTTATATTTTAAAAGAACATCGCCACACTTTATGACCCTTGCACGAACTGTGTGGGTTCCACTTTCATCACTGACTATGGCTCCAACATATTGCTCGATTTCCTTTACAGCCTCTTGCATCACTGTATTTTCGTTGTTCTTAAGATCATCACTTAGATATATATCTTTAGACACAAAAGCATTTACTGTAGGATTACTTGTATCCCCGGTTTTGGAGTCATCGCCTACAACATTCTCAAGACCGTACTCAGCAGCATCTACCTGAGTATATTCCGCAGAAATGATTCCATGCACTTCTT
Organism: Lachnospiraceae bacterium; assembly: GCA_024691125.1. Taxonomy (GTDB): domain Bacteria; phylum Bacillota; class Clostridia; order Lachnospirales; family Lachnospiraceae; genus UBA2868. The sequence goes on from JAILNV010000096.1 coordinate 1,266, forward strand.
TATCGCGGATAATATAATAAACAAGTCCATTATTTGACAAGACTGCTTTCAGTTTCTCCTTAAGCTCTTCTTTTTCCGGAATTCCCTTCAGGTCAGCAGCAATGGGATATTTATCATTATCAATTTTTTTTAAAGAAATCCTTTTGTACTTGTAGCCCTTTAATTCTGACATATTTATCTCCTTTGTAATCCAAATAATAAATTCTCATATCAACCGATCCATTATACCATAAATTTATATTCGGTAATACAAAATACATTCACGTTCTTTACTGCTTTGGTATCATACTTTAAACCATCATTATTCCATTCCTTTAATCCCCATAATATGATTGTCAATCTGAATGTGAGCCACCCTTCTTTCGGCCCTTCTTAGTCTGGTCTAAGCGGTAAGAATCACCATTCATATCTAGACAATATGTAATGACCTCCATTTTGTAGCAACGTGGATTTACCTGTATACTATAGTTGCTAAAACAAATGGTAACAGGGATTACCGCATACAAAAGGAGGTCACAAATGTATAATACCACAGTTTACGTAGGAATGGATGTCCACAAGGATAGTTTTACACTTTGCGCTTATACTCTAGAGGAAGAGAGAAGCTCCTATTCCAGAAGAACACCCGCAGATTACAAGGAAGTCCTAAAATACCTGGAATTCCTTCGTACCGTCTACGGAAACGATACTATCTTCGTATGCGGTTATGAGGCCGGCTGTCTTGGCTACTCTTTATATCATCAGTTGACAGATCGTGGTGTTAACTGTGTGATCCTTGCTCCTACCACAATGCTGGAGCAGCGAGGCAGGAAACGGATCAAAACAGATAAGCGAGATGCTGAGATCATAGGCAAATGCCTTGCCCAGCGCAACTATAGTCCGGTGCATGTCCCTACTGCATCCGACGAGGAGGTAAAAGAATTCCTCCGTATGAGGGATGACCATAAACTTGCACTCAAAAAGGTCAAACAGCAGATCTTGGCATTTTGTCTGCGACATAATTACCGATATGACGGAAACAGCCATTGGACGGCAGCTCATATAAACTGGCTAAGGTCATTAACCCCTGAGGCTCTTTACAAGGAGATCCTCGATGAGTATCTGCTGACGTATATAACCCTCAGAGACAAACTCGAACGCCTTGATAAAAGGATCGAAGAGCTTGCTGAAAGGGATGAATATAAAGAGGCTGTCGGCAAACTCTGCTGTTTTATCGGAGTAAAAACTCATACTGCATTATCTGTCCTTGTCGAGATTGGAGATTTCAAGCGTTTTTCCTCGGCAGAAAGGTTTGCCTCGTATATCGGGCTTGTTCCCGGCGAGAACTCCAGCGGTGAAGGTCAAACGAGGCTGGGGATTACCAAGGCAGGTAACAGGCATATCCGGATGCTCCTGACTGAGGCCTCACAGTGTTATTCAAGGGGCCAGATTGGATATAAATCCAAGGCGCTGAAAGCACGTCAGGATAGAAACACACCGCAGGTCATTGCCTATGCGGATAAAGCTAATGAGCGTCTAAGACGCAGGTACTACAAAATGGTTCTCAGTAAGTGCAAGAAGCATAATGTTGCAAAAACCGCCATTGCCAGAGAACTTGCGTGTTTCATGTGGGGCATGATGACCGATCACATAACATGAGTAGGTATAACATCGTGCTGCTGATATCAAGGCCAAGCCGCCTGTGGCGGTGCTTCGCAGCCTTGACATCATCATCCCGCTGTTAGGGCGGGTAACTAAGCAGATGTAAGATGGCTTACGCCATCTACATCTGGCCGGAACAAAAGTAACAACTGCAGGCATCTTGAAAGGGCTTCGGCCATTTCAAGGTTCGAGCTATCTACGATTATACTATGACGGCGCAGAGCAATCTGTGATCCACGCAACTAGACGGTAGAGCTCACGGCGGACCATTGACCTGTTGGTAACCAATCCACGTATATCAGAGTGGCCAATGCCGGGAACTGATACCCGAAGCTCTTTCACGATGCCTTCAGCAACAATTTAATAAGTTTGTGATGATCTCTGTAAATTTTGCTTGACAAGAGGTCATTACATATCAGTATAATATATAACCTTCGATATACATTCCCTTCTGCTTGTCATGATCGTTTATATTTCCGGAAAAATTCACCTGTCCTATTATCAGGACATTTCCGGAGGGAAGAATTATATCTTTAGATATCATTTCATCAAGTTTACTGTTACATAACTCCTCATTCTCCTGATATTCCAAATAGATCTCCCTCATTTCTCCGATCAGGGAAGATAGATC
>JAILNV010000184.1 GCA_024691125.1 Lachnospiraceae bacterium
CGAACATCTTGGATATCCCGATTGCTTCTGGGATATACTGACAAGGTGCCCCGTAGCTGACTACTATGCTTTCGCGGATCAGGATGATGTATGGGAACCTGAGAAACTGAGTTCCATGATCGAAAGGTTCAATGATAAGCAAGTGGAGGATGACTCTCCTTTGTTATATATTCACGACTACGATAATTATGATGCTATGCTTAACCGGATGAGCGTACATAGATTGGGTAGTACCGGGGTTATGAATGAAAGGAGCATATTGTTTTATACCTATGCTTCCGGTTTTTCAATAGCCATAAATAACGGGATGCGTAATATGCTGAATAACATGACTCTTATCGGAAAGGGTATGTATCATGATGAACTGTGCATATGGCTTGCTTACTTATGCGGTCATATAGTGTATGATGACAGGGCGCTTGTGAAATACAGGAGGCATGAGGCTACGGTAACAGAGTATGGTAACGGTACGGGTACACTTATTTCGAACTGGATAAGGCGTGAGATCAAGGGTGATGAATTTGTGTGGAAATGCGAGCGCATCCGCTCCTTTCTGGAAATGATGAAGGATAAAAACGTGATGAGCGACAAGATATTACATGAGTGGTCTCTTTTGTCCGGATCTGATATGACTTTTACAAGATATTGGCAGAGACTTTTCTATCCTCACAGACTAAGACCTTCGTTAGGTGGAGAGATGGCGCTTCGTTTATTGTTTTTGAGCGCGAAGGGTACATGCAAATGAGCCGGTGTGTAAAGCTGGTGTCCGTTTGTCACAGATTGCTATACCCCCCCTAAACTATGGTACATTAATACCGTGTGTTGTGGAGTATTTATGTGGTAGGTTATGTACTGATTTATCAAAAGGCAGCCTAGATGGGGGTTATGGAAGTAAGAGGAATGTTTGACAGTTATCTGTTTGGATTAACTAAGAGGAGACCGGGATGAAGAAGATCGGGATTGGATATGAAAACTATAAGGAATTTGTAGACAGGGATCTTTACTATGTAGATAAGACTATGTTAATACAAGATGTAGTTGAAAAAGGTGGCAAGGTAACTCTGTTTACAAGGCCGCGAAGGTTTGGTAAGACGCTTGCCCTGTCTATGATCCGTACCTTTTTTGAACTTGAATATGATAGCAATGGTAATACAGTCGATAAAAGCAGGTATTTTGCCGGCAAGAGGATTATGGATGCACCGGAGGATATACTGTTGATGATGGGGCGGTATCCGGTCATCAAGCTTTCGCTTAAGTCGGCTAAGCAACCGGATTTCTACTCGGCATTTATGAATCTTAGGAAAGAGATCATAGATGAGTATACAAGGCATATTTATCTTAGAGATTCAAATAAGCTTAGTGAAAGCGAGAAGCGTATATTTGATGACCTCGAAATGGGTGAAGTTATATGGAAAGAAAAGGAGGCGAAGTTCGAGAGCGATAAGGAAAGAAATGCTGAGCTTATGAGGGAATGCGGGAAGTATGCTACGTCACTGAAGACTCTGTCAGTATGTCTTAAGAAGCATCATGGCAAGAATGTTATCATATTGATCGATGAGTATGATGTTCCGCTTGAGAATGCATATTTTCAGGGGTTCTATGATGAGATGGTTTCCTTCATACGTTCGCTGTTTGAATCGGCGCTTAAGACTAATGATGCTCTGGAACGTGCGGTGGTGTCAGGATGTCTGCGGATCAGTAAGGAGAGTATCTTTACCGGACTTAATAATCTTGAGGTTAATTCCATAAGAGGCAGGAATTTCGGAGAATACTTCGGTTTCACGCAGGAGGAAACGGAAAACATTTTAAAGGCTTATGGATTGGAATGTAATATAGGTGTTGTGAAAGACTGGTATGATGGATATCTGTTTGGAGAAAGTGAAGTATACAATCCCTGGAGTGTAACAAAGTACGTGAGTGAACACAAAGGTGCACCGGACAGATTTGCGGAACCATACTGGGCGAATACATCATCGAATTCTATAATAAAGGAGCTTATAGAGGGTGCAGATGAAGAACTGAAGGAGGAGCTTGATACCCTTATAGCGGGAGGAACTGTTGAGAAACAGATACACGAGGATATCACATATGCAGATATACATGAAAACGAGGATAATCTGTGGAATTTCCTTTTCTTTACGGGATATATGAAAAAAGTATCCGAAAGACAGGACGGGCGTAAAATACTTCTGACCATGATGATACCCAATCAGGAGATACTGAGTATTTATGAAGATGATATAAGGAAATGGTTTGACAAAGTGGTACAGAATGCCGGTTTCTCTGAGCTTCATGAGGCAATAAACAAACGTGACACGGAAAAAATAGCGGATTATGTGAGTGACCTGCTGGCTAAATGTATAAGCACGTTTGATTCAAGTGAGGATTTCTATCATGGTTTCTTTCTTTCACTCCTTAACGGGGTGCCGCATTATTCAACGCGTTCCAACAGGGAAGAAGGAAACGGCAGGCCGGATATTGTGTTATATCCCAAACGTCCCAAGGATCCGGCATATATATTTGAACTGAAGATCCGTAAGAAATACAATGAGATGGATGACGGTATAAGGGAAGCTTTCGACCAGATACGGGAT
>JAILNV010000187.1 GCA_024691125.1 Lachnospiraceae bacterium
CATGAACAGCGACGGAGGTCGTTGTCATGATAACGCCAGATGCGAGAGCATGTGGGCCAGATTCAAGGAAGAACTCCTATATGGTCGTTATGATACCGAAAGGATGTTGGTATCTGAACTCAAGGTTATCATCTGGAGATACTTCATCAGTTATTGGAATAACCGCAGGATCTGCTCCTCGAACGAGGGCCTGCCTCCTATGGTTAAGCGTAAGCAGTATTATGCATCCCTGAATATAGATCAGGATGCAGCATAGGTTCCACTTTGTTTGAGGAAAATATGCCAACCATTATTGACAATATCATATGCTTCTGTTCTTTATAAATATGATAAATATGTTCTTGCTCGTGAGCTGATAGAAGATTTATATGAAAAAACAAGACGGTTATCAAAAAAAGCAATAGTATAAGAGAATTGGAACTGTTGGAAATGCTGTTTCATATATACACGTCAACGGAAGAAAGTAGTAAAGCGGAGAAGACAAAGGAATTGATTGATAAGATAAAGGGCGAAGAAGAAGCATAAGAAGTCATAAAGGTAGGAATAAAGTGACTTCTCATAATTGTCGTTCTGGAAAGAATTGCTGTGTTATATTCTCTGCAGGAGGGCGTATATGCAGAATTTGACGAAAACTGAACTTCATTGTCACACAAAGATGTCCGCCGGATGTGGTCTTATTGGCCCGTCGGAGCTGGTTCACTTTGCTTATGACAACGGATACAAGAATATAGCTATCACTGATTGTGGAAATGTACAAGCTTTCCCGGAAGTATACCAAACATGGAAGAAACTCTGGAAAGGATATGCTGAAGATTGTGCGAAAAAGAACATAAATGCCGATAGGGAGCATTTCCTCAAGGTGATATATGGCATGGAGGGAACCCTTCTTGGTGAAGACGGCGAGACATATCCTGTTTTGATATATGCCAAAAATCAGGATGGTATAAGGAATCTGTATAAGATTGTGACAGAATCCAATCTACATTACTCCGATAAAACGCCAAGAATACCAAGATCGCTGTTGGAGGAACACAGAAGAGGCCTTGTTATAGGTGCGGTTTGCGATGAAGGAGAGATACTACAGGCCATTGAGGCTGGAAGGAACGATACTGAAGTAAGAGAACGTATAGCTTTTTATGACTTTCTAGAGGTAGTGCCGTGCGGCAGTTGGAATGAGCACCTGAACAAACTTGTTTTGCTAGGTAAGGAATGCGGCAAACTGCTGGTTGCAGCATCGGACGCATAGTATCTTCATGAAAATGAAATCTGCTGGGATATATTGCTCGAAGGCATGCATCGCAAGGAAAAATACAGTAATCGGCCAAGGCCTTTAATGGATAAGGCTATGTTTTCAAATGCGTTTACCGGAGCGAGTCCTGATAAGGAATTAATTGATGAGTTATTTGATAATCAGTCTATCCTGGCAGACCAGATAGAATATGTAACACCGTTGCGAGAAGGAAGGTTTTTACCGGAATATCCCAATGCGGATGAAGAATTGGCGGAGATATGTCGGGAAAAGGCAAGAGAAATATATGGCAATGAATTGCCGCAGGCTGTCGAAAAAAGGCTTGAAATAGAATTGAACGCCATACAGAAAAACGGGTATTCGAGCATATTCATGATGACAAGATCCGTTGCGATAAAGTCATTGGAAGCTGGATACCATGTTGGAAGCAGAGGGGCTGCTGCATCGTCTCTTGTGGCGTTTCTTTGTGGCATTACTGAAATCAATCCCATGCCTCAAGAGTTTGGAGGGTAAGATATTCCTGTGGAAGTATTCATGGGCTTGAGATTTGATAAAGAACCGGATATAGACATTAATGTTGCGCCATCTGTTCAGAAAACGATCAGGAAACATATCGCAGAGATACCCGGTGTGGGAGAATTTTGTCTGGGCGGTACGATAAGCACTATTAGTGAAATCAGAGCCAAAACCTATATAGACGGTTTTTATAAGAAACACGATTATTCTGCCCCTGGTGACGATGAGACAGAACGCCAGATAAACATGATTTCCGAAGTAAAGCTATATACCGGACAGCATCCTGGAGGATTGTTGTTATGTCCTAAGGGAGAGAAATTAACATCTTTTACTCCGCTGATGCATCCTGATAACAGCGAGAGCATAGTGTCACAGTTTTCAAGTTATACCGTGGCGGAAAGTTTGTATAAGATGGATATTATTTCACATTCCGGAATGGAGTTACTACATATGTTAGAGGAACTGACTGGTATCAGAGCAGAAGATATTCAGATTAATTATGATAAGGCGATGAGTTTATTGTGTGATACAGATGCGTCAGAAATACCGAACCTGATGGAGTTTGGCAATAAGTCTGTGCGAGAGATTATAAAGAAGACTAAACCCGGTACGATAGAAGAGCTAATAAAGGTTTCCGCACTCAGTCACGGAACTGATGTGTGGACAGGAAACCAAGAAGCATTATTTGAAACCGGTGGGATAAGTCTTTCTGAATGTATTGCTTCCAGAGATGATATCATGCTCACGCTTATGAATAATGGGATGGATAGGGAAGAAGCATATACGATAATGGAGTCTGTAAGAAAAGGCAGAGGACTAACCCAAGAACAGCAGAAAAGCATGAGTGATTATGGCATACCGGAGTGGTACATAGAAGTCTGTAAGAAGGTTAGATACCTGTTTCCTAAAGCACATGCAGCTACCTACACGGTTATGGCAATAAGACTGGCATATTATATGGCAGTATATCCTGAAGTTTATCAGCAGGCACTGATGGAAGCTGGATGATAGCATTAAGAAGAATAGTTCACATCAACGGGTGCTTTTTTGGTGATAATAATATCGTAAACATTGGAGAGTGAGAAATTAGCATGGCTATAAGCAGCGAGGATCAAAGAGAATTAAATCAAATACTCATGATTAGTCAAAAGGTTGATCTTTCTACAGCCGGAAATGCCGGGTCGGTTTATGACTACATGACAAAAAAAGCGAGCTTTAAGAGTCGGTTTGCTTTGCTGTACTTAAAAAGACTAAAAGAGTTATCAGCGGGTAACGTTGAGGTTGACAGCCTTAAATGCATATGCTGCGGAACCAATCAAGCAAATGTAAATAAGTCTTTTTGCCCAAAATGCTTTGCAGCATTGCAAAATATGGCAAAAGCGACCCATGTAACGAAAATCGCTCCGAATGCCGCCGCAAAACCTGTCGAAAAGCCTGCTGATAACATTAAGAGTGCTACTTCAAACGAATCAAATGTTGAAACAACAAGAGTAAAAGCCGATAGTACGACAGACAATAAGACAAGCAATGAAGAAAAGGCTAGTGCTTCAGCAATAACATCAAAAAGAGATGCACTATATAAAAACGGTTGGGATGAAAAAAAGAGCCTGACGTATCTGATGACTGTTGGATTGATAGCATCGAGTGGATCTGAGGATGCTTCTGACGGAAATGAGAATGATGATAGTTCCTCGAGTGTTTCAAAATCAAGTACTGAAATCGATTCATTTGATGATGGCCCGTTGTATAGAAGAGGATCGAATCAAGAAATTGATTCGTTTGATGATGATGGTGAAGACCGAATATCCACCGGCCCAAAGAAAAAAAAGGGAAGCTGCTTCGGAACCCTAATGAAGTGGGTTTTGATTCTTTACCTAGTTTTCTTCGGATTAGCTACGCTAAATGGGGTTCTGGGCTTTATTGTGAAATACAGTAATGGGGAATTGCGGTTCGACAAAACTGAAACAGGAAATGATACAAATAATGCTAGATCAAATCAAGATACATCCGCAGGAAATCAGCCGGATATAAATATCCCCGATCCCCTTCAGGAATCTACTTTGCAGGAGGATCCTATTGGAATAAATGATGATATATCAAATAGTAATACTTCAGTGGATTTTTCAGTATACGATGTTACAGAAGAACAGCTTTTAGATCAGCTTGAAAGCCGAATTGAAAACGGTATAACGGACGAGACTGGAGCGTATATAAAGATAGTATACGGAGAGAGGAATACATATGGAGAAGAAAACAGGAATTCCTATAGAGATATAATCAATGCTTCGGGATATGCGAAGCTTGCTCAAGTAGGGTTTAAGATTGATGATGACGGATA
>JAILNV010000247.1 GCA_024691125.1 Lachnospiraceae bacterium
GCAGGATATGCTATTGATTTTGGCGTTACAGATAAGGGCGAGACCAGACTTATTGAAGTAAATGACGGATTTGCTCTTGGTACATATGGTATAGATCCAGTGCAGTACGCCAAACTGCTTTCAGCCCGGTGGAGTGAACTGTTAAATATCACAGATGAATGTGATCAGTACTTTGAAGCTGTAGATTGGAAGAAGAAAAAGAAATCATTTGCGTTTAAAGAACGGCGGGAACTATTGGCGATGGAGCCTTTGAAGTTTGTTAAATTATCAGACGAAGAAATTGAGGAATTAATAAAATCAGGCATATTATAATTATGCTAGAGTATAAAGAAGAGTGGTGGATGTATTGAATAAAAAAATGACTATATTATTTCCATCTGACTATTTTAATAAAAAAGCAGTCGATGAAGATCTGAAAACTGAATATGATGCAGTAATGGCTACGGGTCTATATGATGTTATCCTGTTCAGCTATGATGACTGGTTCAATAATGATACTATTATACTTGATCACAGGCCGGAAACTATGACCAAAGCTATATATCGCGGTTGGATGATGACTCCCGAAAAATATAAGCAATTTGAGTATAGACTGTATGATCAGAAAATCGACCTTATTACAAATCATTGGGAATATGAAAAGATGCATGCATTCCCGAATATCTATAACAAAGTGATAGAGGATACTCCACGGATCATCACTTTCCCTAAAGGTACAAATGTAGATATTGAAGTTATTAAAAGTAACTTTAACCGTTTTAAATTAAAAGATTATGTTAAATCTGTAAAAGGAGAAAGTTTTCCGCAATGCTTTTCATCTGATATCACTCAAGATGAATTGGATGGCTATCTTAAAGTGTTTTATCAGTTCCGCGGGGATCTGTTTACAGGTGGAATCTGTATAAAGGAATTTGTGGATCTAAAAAAATATGATGGCAAAACCAATGAATACAGAGCGTTCTATGTACGTGGTCAGGTAATATCTCTCTGCAGGAATTCTTTGCAGGGAAATTACACTCATGAACCACCGGAGGAGCTTATATATAAATATGCGCATCTTAGTAATCCTTTTTATACAATCGACTTTGCAGAGAAAGAGGATGGCAGCTGGATCATAATAGAGACTGGAGACGGCCAGGTATCCGGATTATCTGAAGGACAGGATTACGAAGCTTTCTATAGGGCTTTATATCATGCTATGACAAGAGATTTAGAGTGGAGATGGTGTCTTGTTGGAAACATAGTAGATGAGCATGAATATGGTGAAGATAAGGAAATCCGACACGGTACTAAGAGTTTTACCAGAGGAACCAAAGTATATATAGCTCCCGTACAGTGGGGAGATGGTTTTGAAAGGATAGTAGTTTTGGGAAAGCCGAGACGCAGACCTGGACTCATAGAGATTATTATTCCGCAGAAGCGAGTAGAGAACTACAGATTAAAGAAGATCTATGACCCAAGAGTGCTTGAGAGAATGAATAAGTCTGACCACAGTTGGTGGGAGAACACAGATGCAGACCGTGAATGCATTGAGGGAATGCTTACATGGCTAAATGAGGATGATAAAGAAGAATCTTTATAAAAGGTAAGGGGACTATGAATAATCTTATATTCAAATATGAACTATATGATGCCTGGGAGGCACCTGTTCATGGCATATCCGTATACGAAAGAGATAATGATAATGTGGAAGCCACATACTGGTCACTAAGTCCCTTTTCGAAGGATAAGGCAGGAGCAAATGTTTACACTCTTAATAAGGCGGATATAAACACAATAATAAACGTTATTGAATGCAATATATCTATACTTGATGTTAAGAAAGTTGAAATGCCATTTGTGATTGATGGCGTTATCAATAAATTTGTAATATGTCTTGGTGAAATAGAGAATGAGATAAGAGCATTCAACATAGGCGTGCTACAGGATAAGAATGCATTTACTTTTGAAGGAACAAGGGAAAATGCAGATATCGTGCTGGGTGTATTCAATGAGATAAGTAAAGTGCTTACCGAGAATGGTGTTGATCCAAGATATCTAGAGTTGGATATTTGAAAATGACCAAGCTGTAAAACAACCTTAAACCTTGGACTTAAAGATTAAACTATGAATCAGATTTAGAAAGGTCCTGGTAATAAATAGATATTATATTAGGGTAAACGACCCGCTGAGAAAAGAAGGTAGTAGAACTCTAAGGAGAAAGAAATGACAAAGAAAAAAACAAAAATTTACTTTGAACCGATGGATTATTTCCCGGAGGAAGTAAGGAAGGAATTTAAGTTAGGAGAGTATTCGGAAACGAATGGTGATCCTGAACTGATTAAAGACACTATGATAAAGGAAAAAGATGAAAGTGCATATTATGGTTCAATAGACATATCCCAATTCATAAAGGAGAAAGACCTTAAGAAGCCCGTAAAGAAGAAAGCTACACCTAAGAAAAAGGTAAACGACCCGCTGAGAAAAGAGGGTAGTAGAACAGTATATTGAAGCTCTTAAAGAACTAGAAAAGGATTTTGGTATAACATGGCAAGAGTTATGATTCATTCTTATCTTGATGTTGTTATAAGCACCGACACCTCTAATTTATCGGATGAGGAGTTTCGCAAACAGCTTGAAGAGGAAAAGGAAGAATTAAAAAAGAATTGGAAGGGTTGGGAAGAACTGGATTAGTTATGCCCGATTATAGTTTTATATGCTAATAATTAAGATGGCGGTAAACGACCCGCTGAGAAAAGAGGGTAGTAGAACAATTGTCTTATAAGCTATGCAGGTGATTATAGGTGGCCTCAAATAGCATTACAACAAAGCGGTACAATTGTACCGCTTTTAACGTTATGTGAAAACAAATGTTTGCTTTTTGAAATAGTCCGTAGTATAATCAGCTTACAAAGAAAAGAACAAATGTTCGTTAATATAGGAGGCGGGAGAAATGGTTAGTGAAATCAAAGAATATAGGATAATGCAGAATGAAGACGACAACAGTGTAGTAGTGTATAAAGATG
>JAILNV010000248.1 GCA_024691125.1 Lachnospiraceae bacterium
GCAGGATATGCTATTGATTTTGGCGTTACAGATAAGGGCGAGACCAGACTTATTGAAGTAAATGACGGATTTGCTCTTGGTACATATGGTATAGATCCAGTGCAGTACGCCAAACTGCTTTCAGCCCGGTGGAGTGAACTGCTAAATATCACAGATGAATGTGATCAATACTTTGAAGCTGTAGATTGGAAGAAGAAAAAGAAATCATTTGCGTTTAAAGAACGGCAGGAACTATTGGCGAAGGAGCCTTTGAAGTTTGTAAAATTATCAGGCGAAGAAATTGAGGAATTAATAAAATCAGGCAGATTATAATTATGCTAGAGTATAAAGAAGAGTGGTGGATGTATTGAATAAAAAAATGACTATATTATTCCCATCTGACTATTTTAATAAAAAAGCAGTCGATGAAGATCTAAAAAATGAATATGATGCGGTAATGGCTACGGGTATGTATGATGTTATCCTATTCAGCTATGATGACTGGTTCAATAATGATACTATTATACTTGATCACAGACCGGAAACTATGACCAGGGCCATATATCGCGGTTGGATGATGACTCCCGAAAAATATGAGCAATTTGAGTATAGATTGTATGATCAGAAAATCGATCTTATTACAAATCACTGGGAATATGAAAAGATGCATGCATTCCCGAATATCTATAACAAAGTGATAGAGGATACACCACGGATCATCACTTTCCCTAAAGGTACAAAGGTAGATATTGAAGTTATTAAAAGTAGCTTTAACCGTTTTAAATTAAAAGATTATGTTAAATCTGTAAAAGGAGAAAGCTTTCCGCAATGCTTTTCATCTGATATCACTCAAGATGAATTGGATGACTATCTTAAAGTGTTTTATCAGTTCCGCGGGGATCTGTTTACAGGCGGAATCTGTATAAAGGAATTTGTAGATCTGAAAAAATATGATGGCAAGACCAATGAATACAGAGCGTTCTATGTACGTGGTCAGGTAATATCTCTCTGCAGGAATTCTTTGCAGGGAAATTATACTCCTGAACCACCGGAGGAGCTTATATATAAATATGCTCATCTTAATAATCCTTTTTATACGATCGATTTTGCAGAGAAAGAGGATGGCAGCTGGATCATAATAGAGACCGGCGATGGTCAGGTATCCGGATTATCTGAAGGACAGGATTACGAAGCTTTCTATAGGGCGTTATATCATGCTATGACAAGAGATTTGGAGTGGAGATGGTGTCTGGTAGGAAACATAGTAGATGAGCATGAATATGGTGAAGATAAGGAAATCCGACATGGAACTAAAAGTTTTACCAGAGGAACCAAAGTATATATAGCTCCCGTACAATGGGGAGACGGTTTTGAAAGGATAGTAGTTTTGGGAAAGCCACGACGCAGACTAGGACTAATAGAGATTATTATTCCGCAGAAGCGAGTGGAGAACTACAGATTAAAAAAGATCCATGACCCCAGAGTGCTTGAGAGAATGAATAAGTCCGACCACAGCTGGTGGGAGAACACAGATGCAGACCGTGAATGCATTGAGGGAATGCTTACATGGCTAAATGAGGATGATAAAGAAGAATCTTTATAAAAGGTAAGGGGGCTATGAATAATCTTATATTCAAATATGAACTATATGATGCCTGGGAGGCACCTGTTCATGGCATATCCGTATACGAAAGGGATAAGGATAATGTGGAAGCCACATACTGGTCACTAAGTCCATTTTCAAAGGATAAGGCAGGAGTAAATGTTTACTCTCTTAGTAAGGATGACATAAACACAATAATTAACGTTATTGAATGCAACATCTCTATACTTGATGTCAAGAAAGTTGAGATGCCTTTTGTGATTGATGGTGTTATCAATAAATTTGTAATACGTCTTGGTGACATAGAGAATGAGATAAAAGCATTCAATATAGGAGCGCTACAGGAGAAGAATGCATTTACTTTTGAAGGGACAAAAGAAAATGCAGATATCGTGTTGAGTGTATTCAATGAGATAAGTAAAGTGCTTACCAAGAATGGTGTTGATCCAAGATATCTAGAGTTGGATATTTGAAGATGATTAAACTGAGATTCGAGAGAATAGATGATAGTACGGTTACTTTGAAATATATAAAATACAGGTGAAGAAATGAATGATGAGTGGAAGACTATATTAGAAGATTATAATAAAGCGAAAGAAGCACTATGGGGTTCTCAAAAATCTGGTTATTGGAGCAGGGAAGAAGATACTGGACTATACCACTTATGGAAAGCATATTATCATGCCATTTCAAGTAGTGAAAAGGAACCACTTCTTTATGCAAGAATACTTTGTATGATGGCCGGTGAAAGTCGAGACTACTATTCGGAATATGAGAAGTATCATAAATACATAAAGCCGGCATTGGATTCATATAATATGGCTATTAATATGGGTTTGAATCCAACCGAAAAAGAACTTGAGCAGATTAGGTGTTCAGAGGCCTTAATGTCATATAACCTAAAATGTCGTGAGAAACCATATGAAGATCATATCAGCCTTATAGAGGGATATGAATTACTGGATGACTTTGAATTTCATGACAGTAAACCAGTCATGTTTGCACACACTGAGGACACTGCAAGACTGACACTGAAATATGAAGATTTCTATGTTACATTCTTGTTTGAAGATGTGATAGATATTTATGCTGCAGGGGATCCAATGACTAACTATATTATGGATTTTTATTGCTATACTGCATACAATGATAATAAACTTTTGATATTTGATGTAGACTTTTATAGAATTCTTTGCAGAAGCATAAAGGTTGAAGAAATAAAAAATAGCCTGTGATAACATTATAAATATAAAATGGACATTAAGAAAATCGCAAAAGAGTATTTGCTGGAACATGGATATGAATCTGATTTGATAGATTACATGTTCAACTCTGAAAACTGCATAATTGAAGACTCTTATTCGAGAATGATTTTGCTTAGGGATCGTCTTCTTGTAATT
>JAILNV010000258.1 GCA_024691125.1 Lachnospiraceae bacterium
CCTCGCCGCCCCCGAGGCTGCGGTTCCTGACAGGGAAGTATGATGAAGGAACTCTTTGGATATATTTAAAAACAGAAACAGAATAACGACGTGTCGGAATGGAGAGGAGATATTATGCTTAGAATGTATGTAACGCCGGGCAGCCTGAAATGTAAGGAATATGGGAAAAGGTTTGTTAATGATCGACTGATTAAACTCATGGAAGATGTGATGGCGGAGTATGCTCAAATGGGTGATGATTCCTATATGAGCCATATCCGGAGCAGCGAGGAGTGGGAAGCTCCTCTGGAAACAGTGATCGATCTGAATCGTATGAGAAAGGATAAAGCTTTTGCCAGGGACTGGTTGATTGAGATGGCCTATATCCCTGAAACCATAGATTCTCAGCGAGCGTTACATGATTTCTGGTCCCTGTATGATCTGCTGAAAGCAAGGAAGGAATACAAGCCGGATCTGAGCATGGAGTATATCCTGTATTCCATCATTCGCGGGGAGCTTGATTTTTGTAAGGATATGCCGGAATGTCATGACAAGAGGCAGCGTATACCGGAGCCCCAAAGAAGTGAGATGCTGAAGGAACTGATTGAGGAAGCAAAGGAATATAAGGAAGGGGAACCTGAGACATGGGACGAATCGATTCCGGAGATTGCGGAAAAATTGATGGGCTATTATGAGGATCTGGGAGAATACATTGAAACATGCTTTGAAGATACGGATTTCCTTTTTCTCGATGATATGGATGAAAAAGGATTGGAAAAATCAGGCCTTGTGGACCGCATGGGTATTCATATCAAAGGAGACGAGGCGAAGGTTCGGATAGAAGGGGAAAACCTGGCCTATGAGTATAAAGTCAGGGCATGGGAAACCGAAGGATGGGAGGAGCGCAATAGAAAAGACTGAACCTTGTTTTCATTACATTATACATCTTATTTATGCGCTTGAAAGCGCAAAATATAAGGCTTTAATGGCCTTTTGATATCGCGGAAGCCCACATGGATGCTTCATTATTAATTCTTAAAGAGAAAGGCGGATCTGTAACAATGTCAAGATACACATTGAAAGTCTATCCGGCAGGACAGGGGCGAACAATATATCGTACAATGGAGATTTCCGGAAAGGATACTCTGGACAGGTTATGCGAGTTTATTTTGGAATCATATGATTTCATCCATGAGCATCTGTATGAATTCTGCATGGATAATAGAATGTACAGCGAATACTGTTATCAGTATGATCCGGAGGATGATAGTCCGTCAACGAACATAGCAATCGATGAAATCGGGCTTGTAAAAGGACAAAACTTTTCCCTGCATTACGATTATGGTGATGACTGGATGTTCACAATACACGTTCAGAAGATTGAAGAAGAATCAAGAAAGAAACCACCGGTACTGCTTAAGTCTGCAGGGAGTGTAGAACAGTATCCGGACTGGGATGAGTGGGATGATGAAGAGGACGAAGACGAGTAACGAGAGTTAATTTTACAGGAGGTTCACATACTTCTTTGGCAGCGCGAATCAATTTGCGACTCTGGACGTGAGCCCTCTGACAAGCCTGGAGAACCTGACCTGCGAAGGCAATCAGATAGCAACCCTGGATCTGAGTGCTCTGACGGAGCTGTAAATAAATAACTAATAATTAACTATACAAACACATCTTTCTATTACTATTGACAAAAATTTTATTTTGTGATAAAAATTTATTGCTTTAATATGTCTTACGGCAAATGGTGACGATCATGAAGAAGCATTGCATTCTTATAAATCAGGCGTAAAAACCCTGAAACAGAAAAATGCTTCATAGGAGGAGCGGGTATTACGTATGGAGGCGGTTTGTGTAAAGAAAAGAGCAGGAATTCAGTATCAGCATTTGAGGGGATCCGCTGTTTTTTGTGATTTTTCAAAAAATTTCTGCATAATATGCAGAAACGTGTGAGGAACGCAAAAAAAGGAGACCGTTGATCACCTATGGATCAAGGGCCTGGAATTCCGAAAGGATATAACATTCTGAAGGGGAGGGGTTTAAATGAAACGAGCGGTTATTATAGTACTCGTTTTATCTTTGTTCATATGCATAAGTGGAGGTAATATATCAAAGGCGGAAAACTACAATGCTGCTGCGGCAGTAGCTTATGCCAATGAACATTGGAATGATGG
>JAILNV010000270.1 GCA_024691125.1 Lachnospiraceae bacterium
TCAGGATACCTACTTTAATGCAAATATGGTGTTCCGGTTCGTAGGTCTTGCCCTGATGATATTGTCTATCAACATGATCACATACTTCGGTGGGAAATTCTTTGTAGAAGAGCTAGAGAAATTCGTAAATTACGATACACTTACTCATCTTCTCAACAGGAGAAGCATGGATGGTTATCTCCAGAGTGCGTATAAAAAGGCAGGAACGGGCAAGAGTACATTTTGCCTTCTGTTAATGGATATCGATAATTTCAAAAAGGTTAATGACACATATGGCCACGAGTGCGGGGATGAGGTATTAAGAACCGTATCTAACATTGTTTCCTGTGGTGTTGATAAGAATGACAGTGTATTCAGATGGGGTGGTGAAGAGATACTTGTGTTGCTGAACGCGGAGGAATATAAGGCGGTATTCATCGCAGACCGAATAAGGAAAGAGATTGAAAAGACTGTCATTAAATATAAGGATGACAGCCTGTCTGTTACGGTTACGATCGGAGTTGCTCCGTACAGAAGCACAGATACCATACAGGAGATGATGGACAAGGCAGACAAATGCCTGTATTACGGTAAAACCCATGGTAAGAATCAGATCGTCAGCATGGTTGAATCAGAAGTTACCCCGTTCAATGACACTACTCAGGTACTTTCCAAGCTTCCCAATGCAAGCGGGTATATGAAGGAAGTTGAGAAGATTAAGAGCAGGGAGAACATATCGGAGTATTCGGCTTTTTACTTTAATATAAAAAGATTCGGCAGCATTAATGGAGATGTGGGACAGGAAAATGGAGATAAGCTGATAAGAGATTACGCTGATATGCTTAAAGGATTTATCCGTGAGAATGAGGTGGTCGGACATCTTGGCGGTGATAATTTCATGGCGCTTATCCGCAGGGAGAGGCAGGAGGATATGGTTGAATTTCTGTCAGGGGTTGAGACACAGTTGGTTGTAAACGGTGCAACCCGCATATTCAAACTGGCTGCCACCATAGGCATATGGGAGATCGATGATGACAATATAGAGACCGGTGAGATCATTTCCCGGCCGTCGATGGCTCTAAATCAGGCGAGAAATGTAAGGCATAAGAACGTTGTTGTTATCACAGATGATCAGATAACAAGGATAAGACAGCAGAAGTCGGTGCTTGCCGATTATAAGGAAGCAATTAAAAATGAAGAGTTTAAGGTATTCTATCAGCCAAAGGTAGATTCTAAAGGTGGAGAGCTTGTAGGGGCTGAAGGTCTTGTGAGATGGATCCGTAACAATGAGACTGTTTCGCCCGGAATCTTTATTCCGCCATTAGAAGAAAGCGGGGAAATACTTCTGCTTGATTATTATGTCCTTCGCCATGTCTGCGCGGATATAGCGCGCTGGAAAAAGGAGGGGCTTGTTCCTGTTAAAACATCGGTGAATTTTTCCAGAAAGGATCTTAAGGATAAGGATCTTGCACACAACATCAATCATATAATAGAAGAATCAGGGGTTGATAAGGAGCTGATAGAGATTGAGGTTACCGAAACTGCCGATGAGGAAGAGCAGGGAATTCTTGGGGAGTTCATAGATCAGCTCTATGATTATGGGATAATGGTTGCCATAGATGACTTTGGAGCAGGATATTCTTCTATTGCAACATTAAGGGAGTTCAAGGTTAAGACTCTTAAGATTGACCGTTCGTTTATAAATACTACCAGTTTTACCTGGAAGGATGAAGTGATCCTTAAGGATATCATACATATGGCACAGGAGCTTGGAATGGATATCATAACGGAGGGAGTTGAGCGGGAAGACCAGCTTAAGTTTGTAAACAGTGCCGGATGCTTTATAATTCAGGGCTTCTATTACGACAGACCTATGCCGTCGTCTGACTTTGAAGAAAGGCTGAGAAATAGAACATATAGGAAATGACGTGGCTGAAATGGAACACAAATGAATGAGATAATCAAAGCAATGAAAGAACGCAGGAGTATCCGAAAATTCAAGCCAGATATGCCCAAAAAAGAAGATATAGATCTGATAATAGAAGCCGGGTTATATGCCGCAAGCGGAAAGGGAGAACAGGCTGCTGCGATAATAGCAGTCACAAAGAAAGAACTGCGGGACCAGCTGTCTTCCCTTAACAGTAAGATAGGCGGGTGGGACGAAGGCTTTGACCCGTTCTACGGTGCACCGGTCATACTTATAGTATTAGGCAGGAAAGACTGGCCTACCCATGTTTATGATGGAAGCCTTGTAATGGGAAATCTTATGCTTGCAGCACACTCCCTTGGCCTTGGCAGCATATGGATCCACAGGGCAAAAGAAGAGTTCGAAACGCAGGAATACGGGCTTCTCTTAAGAAAATGGGGCCTTGAAGGTGATTGGGAGGGCATAGGCCACTGTGCCATCGGTTATATAGATGGAGAAGTGCCAAAGGCTGTATCCAGAAAAGACAACCGGGTATTCTGGGTGGAATGATCCGGCCATGAGAAGTTGGAAAACATGATTGTGCTCTGCAAGCAATCAAAAATCAGATAAAAATGGAGATAACCATTGGCGGAACGAAAACTTTATAACCTCAACAACATAAAAGAACTTAAACTGTTCACAGAAGAAATAACTGTAAATGACAAGGATACCGGCGAAGAAAAAACGGTCAGGACTGTAAACAGTGCAGAAATCGTTACCATTATCGCATATATGATCGGAATGGATGACGAAACGATGGAGCAGTATTACAAGCACCACTATGAAAACCTGCTGGATAACCTGAGAGCAGACCGGAACGCCACGATTATCAGGTATCTGTGCCGGATACGGACTGCCCTGTATAAGAACTTCCTTGTCATCGACAACAGGCTGGTTAACGATATCCTCAACCTTGACAGTATGGAATACTTTAACGCCAAGGAGATAAATAAGCTTTATTCGTGGGGTATATATGTGACACAGCCAAACTACTGGTCTGACAAGTATTCAGAGCATATTAACACTCTCATCGATAAGAACATTGATGGATGCAAAAGACTTTTCCCTGAACAGTTAAACTTTGACTATATTAGGGATCTTTTTGTAGTGCCTAACTACAGCAAAAAAAGCGTTCTTAAGGATGAATATGACAAGTACAAGGCAAACATAAACCTATATCCTTTTCAGCTGTATATACACTGGGATCCCGAAGATTACGGAAACCTGCTTTACTCTAACCACAAGTTTCTTGAGATATTATATAAGCAACACGGAGAGCTGTTTCTTGACAGCCATAAGTTCAAGGATGCTTCTGATAATACGAAACAGAATATATATGATTTTATCCATGACTCAAAAAAAGTAGTGATGGTCGTGG